>JAMCZD010000128.1 GCA_023473405.1 Candidatus Omnitrophota bacterium | reverse complement strand
GGGGGTTCAGGGCGAAGTGAAAGGGAAGAGAGTTTACGATACTGGCGATCAGAATGTCGGGGTTTACCAGTCCTTGCCATTCGCGCTTGACGTCGCTTGGGCTCCTGATTCAGCCCATGTAGCGTATCGCTTGATTACCACTCTCCGCATTGTGGGTCGGGATGGCGCCGTTCATCAGGCAGCCATCGTCTGCACCAACTCGCTGATTTCGTCCTTCAAGTGGATTTCCAACAAAGAGTTATTAGTGGTTATGAAGGAGATTGATGAGCCCCTCGACATGTTTGGTTACCCACAGCACTACCACGGTTATCTGGCAAAAACCAAGGGCATCAAGATTGTCAGAGTGAACTTGGACGGTGGAGTTTCACAGCGATTTGAGCAGCCTGTCAAGGAGACGACCTTTATGTTCCACAGCATCGGCTTCGAAAATCAGGAGATCTCACCCTATGCGGACCGAGTGGCTTTCAGCAATGGTTCTGGACTTTGCGTATATGATGATGGTGCTGCGAAAGTGCTTGCGACAGTCCCAATGACCGGCGAGATCGAAGGCACTTGGTGGGAATCCAAAGACACAGTCATCATCGGGATCGGCCTGCTGTCAGGGGGTAGAGATTTTCTCCGTTGTGACCTGGCGGATGGGAGCGTCCAGAAGTGCACGGCAACTCTTTTGCCACAATGGGATGGCATGTGGCGTCAGGTTGATTGGTTTAAAGCACAAAAGGCCGAACCAGAGGGTGGAGCGAACGGGAAGCAGCCGGTGAGCTCAGAGGCAGATCGAGCGCCAGGGACGGCTGCTTCCCGTCGCTCACCCTGATCGTTAGGCCCCTATGGACACGCATCGCCAAAGCAACGGCTTACAGACCTTCCTTGAGCACTACTGGTTCTTGGTCATCGGAGTGTCCGCTGTTCTTGCCTCGCTGGTTCTCAGCTTCTTTTCGCGGCTCACAGGCACACCGTGGATTTGCTGTTACGGCATCGGGTTGGCAGTCGCCGAAGTTGGTGTTTCACTGATTTTCTACGCCAAGCTGCCACTTTATCGGCAGCGACGGTTTCTGACATTTGGGAGTCGAGCGCTGCCGGATAGCAGTCGGCCATTTTATCGCTGGGGTTATCGGTGTGTTTTGTTTGCAGTCGTGCTGCTTTTGTGTTTGTTTTTATCGAGACCATGAAGCCGTGGCCTAACATTAAAAGGAATGAAGAGAACGCGGGAGGCCGAAAGTAGTCCTCGGATTGGCAACAAGGTAAACAGCCTCCCGCGTTCTTTGCATTCCCCGGTTGGACGTAGCCGCCATCCCGCAGATGCGGGATGCCAGCCATTAGCCGGGGGTTGCGCGAGGCACGAGCGCCACCCCCGGAACGTGAACGTGAATCAAATCCGATCCCGGAGGGATCGCAGAGGGCGCTGGCATCCCGCCGGGATGCGGGGTTCATTTTCATCAGCAACCGGTGGTGTCGCCGCGCTCAACCACCGGCTAATGGCTTTGAACCCTGCGGGTTCGCAATCGTCATATTAGGGGTCGTATTAGGGGTCCTATAATCTTTGCATCCGGTCTTTCTTTTCACTGTTGAATGGTGCGCCATTTGGTTGAGCATGCGGTTGATCTCTGGTTGCCCTTTTACCGTTGGCGTTTTCACCGTGGCTGGTTAGGGATTCAGGCGGCTATAGGTGCGGACTTGATACTCCCCATGTTCCCATGCGGATGAGGGCATTCGCGCTCGATTCCCCCGACTCCAAAAGCACCGTCGCGTTGCTCAGCCAGTGCGCTCCATAGCCATCACGTTTCACGCATCACGTTTCACGTTTCACCCTCTCAACGCTCCAGCACTCCCACGCGGCTGAGGGCACCCACGTTCCATTGCGGCGGCGCCGCCCTACCGGGCAAGACAGAATGGGTTGAAAAAGGTGGGGAGATTGGTATTTCTTGGTCTGCTCCCGATGTTTTGTGGGGGGTCGCCGCACATGGCGCGAGCCCGGGGAAAGTCGGGCAAGTATATCGAGCGATGGTCATGAAGATGTTCAAGTATTACTTCAGAATGGTCGGGTTGGTTTTTGCCGCGTTGTGTGTTCGCGCCCTGGCGGGCGATATTACGGATCTGCGGGTTCCGTTGCCGCCGGGGGAAACCGCCATCACTGACATAGGTCTTTATCGTGTTGGGTGGCAGTCGTATGGCAAAGACCCGGTTCAAATGCCGGTTTCGTGGATGGGCCATTTTGACGACTACAGCGGCATTTCCTACAAGCCATGGGGCATCGTGCTCGGGCGCGACGCGCTCCTGATGCACTCGCCCTGGCGGGTGCCGCCCGGCAAGACCTGGGCCGATTACCAGCTCGAGCTGCCGAGAATCACGCCCATCCGATTTTCGTTCGGCATTGCCATGGGACCGGACGTGGCCACGCCGGACAAGAGCGACGGTGTCACCTTCTCCTGTTATCTTATTGTTCAGGGCAAGGAGCACGAGCTTATGCGCCAGCACCAGGACAAGGCCGAATGGAAGGATTATTCCTTTGATTTTTCGCCCTGGGCCGGCCAAACCGTCACTCTCCGCCTTCAGGTCGAGCCGGGTCCGAAGAATAACGCCTCGTTTGATTATTCGTTTTTCGGGGACGCGAAGATAGCGGTGGGCAATGCCAAGGCAACTCGAGCGGAGATGCTCAAGGAATTCGTTTCGACTCGAGCCTATCAAGCGGCTCAGGCGATGAACCAGGACGCCACCGGCGCGGTCCCGGTTGCCTCGAGGCCCGATCTCCTCAACCTCAGCAATTGTTCGGCTAACGGGGTTGCCCCTTCGAACTTGCTCCCTTGCAAGAACCGGCTGGAGCAATCGGGCAGCGACTGGCACTTCATTTACGAGGGACCTGATTGCCGTCTTGATTACAGTTACGAACCGGTCACGGGGACGCTCGATGATTTCAACGTCCGGGCCGATGGCGGCCAGCCTTTTCAACCCGCGGTCGGCGGTGGTGCCACAGCCGAGCTTAAGCAAGACGGCAAGACGCGTTCGTTATTCCTTAGCGGTGGCAAGGCGATCGAGATCCGTCGCGACGGCGACAGGCTGCGCGTTTTTTGGGAATACGATCTTTCGGGAAAACCGGTGCGCCTGGCGTGGACTTTCGGCATTTCCGGAAAGGCGCTCACGGTGGACGTGACCGCGGATAAGCCGGTTGTGACGTCGTTTTCGCTTGGCGAGACGATTGCGCCGTTGCGCCGTCCGTTCAATGTGCCTTACTTGATCGGCCAGGTGTTTTATTTGCCGGTACAGGGGATTTTTACCTGTCGTTATCTCGACTGGACGCGGTCCCATGCCTCGACCTGTCCCCAGGGCACGGCTACTTACGATTCGTTGACGGACGGCAGCCGCAATACGCTGGTTGAGTCGGGGTGCGTGTCGGTCTCGCCGGAGATCGACGAGGTATTGCCGAACATACCGCACCCGCCGTCGCCGTTCCTGGCCACGCTCGGTCCGAATATCATGTTGGATATTTGGGGGCATAATCGAGGCACATACGTTGGAGACGCCGAGAACCTGCGCGCGTTGAAGAATCTCGGTGTGGACCACATGGTCATCATCATGCATGACTGGCAGCGGTTCGGTTACGACGTGAAGCTGCCCGATCATATGCCCGCGAACCCACGTTATGGCGGCGATGCGGGCATGATCGAGTTTGGCCGGACGGCGCGCGAATGCGGCTATCTCTGGTCGCTGCACGAAAACTACATCGATCTGTATCCGGACGCGCCGAGCTACGATCCTTCGGCGCGGGTTTTGTTGGCTGACGGCACGCCGAGCAAGGCCTGGTATAACCCGGGCACCAAGGTCCAAAGCTTCGGGCTCAAGTGCAATCGCGCCCTGGGGTTTGCGAAGAAAAACTCACCGGAAGCCCACCAACGCTATGGCACCACCGCGGCGTATCTGGATGTTCACACATGTGTTCCGCCGTGGCACCAACTCGATCACGAGGCCGGCCAGCCCATGGCCGGCATGGAATTGGCCAAGGTCAAGTTCGATACCGAGCTGTTCCAGTTCGAGCGCGACACCCACGGCGGACCGCTCTTTGGGGAAGGGGCGAATCAATTCTACTGGGCCGGTTGCTGCGACGGTGTCGAGGGCCAAGTGGCGGGAGGCGAAGACCACGTTCCGTTTCTCGACTTCGATCTGCTCAAGCTCCACCCCCAGATGGTCAACCATGGCATGGGCTATTACGAGCGCTGGTATCGGCGCGGCTACGGCGCGGTGTGGGGCGTGGACGCAGGGAGCCCCGAGAGCCTGGACAAATACCGCGCCCAGGAACTCGCTTACGGTCATGCCGGTTTCGTTGGAGCCACCCTGGTGAATAATATCCAGCACGTCTGGCGCGAGCATAACCTTTTGCACCCGGTTCAACGTCTCTACGGCACCGCCAAACCGGTTGAAATCCGCTACGAGGTCGATGGCCAATTCGTTTCCGCCAGTGCAGCCCTCATTTACGGCAGCACGTTCCGCCAGCGGATTCGCTACGACAGCGGGCTCACCCTCTGGGTCAATTGGGATAAAGCGCTGTGGACGATTTCGAACGATAAGGCCCAGGCTGCTTATGAGTCCGGGCTTGCGAAATCCGGGAAATCACCCGCGTCGAGTTCGCCACTCGAAGATCATCCCGCGCCGTTTGTGCTTCCGCAATGGGGCTGGCTCGCCGTTGGACCCGGCACACTGGCAGGCACGTTTCTCGTCGAAGATCATGTTGCCGATTATGCGGAGTGCCCCGAGTTCATCTTCGCCGATGCCCGCACGCATTTGGATACGTCGCGGCACGTTGTGCGCAAGGACATCGAGCCGCGCCTGCGCGACTTCAAGTGGCTCGGCGGCGACCGGGTCCGGGTCACCTATGAATGGATCGTGAACGAGACCCTGGACGACGATTACCATTGCTTCGTTCACGCCGTGAACAGTCGTGAACCGGGGAGCGATCATATCGTTTTCCAGCAGGATCATTCCTTGCCCAAATCCACGCGCCAATGGAAGAAAGGCGAG
>JAMCZD010000445.1:19062-23194 GCA_023473405.1 Candidatus Omnitrophota bacterium | reverse complement strand
AGCCAGAAGAGGCAGGCTTTATCGTTAAGTTACACACTTAACGACTGACAATGGTTCCAGCAAATAATGTGCCAATTGAGATTTGTCCCGGAACGAGGGTCGAGACAATTTAGCGTGTCAACAATCTGGACAACAGTGTATAAATTACCAGCCGGCAGCAGCCGATAGCAGTGTGCAAGCCAGCTCTGGTTTGGGTGTTACTTCAGACTGATCCTGGCTCCGGCGGCGAGGGCGGAGTCACGGCAGGCCTCCATAACCTGTTGGGTCTTCAGGGCCATCTCGGGCCAGGAGCGGTCAAGGTTGCCGGACTGGGCTAGCTCGGCGAACCGGCGGAAGAGATTCGACTCCTGTGAGTTGGAGTGGCTGTTGCTGTATTCAGGGACGGCCCAGCGGCGCGTGTTCGGCTCGAGGTTGAAATCGCAGCCCTGAACATTGTGGACCGGGCTGCTGGATTCGAAGGCGGCTTCGCATCCGAAGAAGGGAAGGACGAAGTCGGGCACCCGGAGGGAACCGAGGGTGCCGCTGATATTCACCCATTGTTCAAGGCCGGTAACGAAGGAGCAATAGAAGTTGAACGAGGCGCCATCGGCGAAGAAGAGTTCGCCGGAGAACTCGGTTATCGCGGGGCTGGGGCTGACCTGGTTTTTGCTTTGGGACAGTATGCGTCCGGTTACCTGTTGCGGCAACTGCCACCGCATTGCCCAGAGGGCGAATCGCAGGCTATACCAGCCCAGATCGCCGAGGCAGCCGAACGGCTCGAGCCCGGTGTCGACGCGGATATTCGAGTGGAAGAATTCATCGGGGGCGTTGAAATTGAAGATGGAATCGATCCGTTTGATCCGCCCGATGGTGCGTCCGTCATCGAGCGCCTGGCGAATCAAGTCCAGCCGCCGGCTGTGCATGAACATGACTCCATCCATGAACTGGACCTGATGTCGTTCGCAGGCATTCAGAATCTCTTTCAGGTCTGACAAAGAGGCGGCGCACGGCTTTTCGCAAACAACGTGTTTGCCGGCGGCGGCGGCGCGCAGGACCCAATCCTTGCGCGGGCAAGTGGGGAGCGGGATGTAGAGGGCATCGACATCGCTCGAGGCGACGAGTTCTTCGTAGCTGCCCAGGGCTCGAGGCGGGGTTGCGAACCCGGCATCAGCCTGGCATTCGGCAATGAACCGCTGGCTGTTATCGAGATTGCGGCTGGCCACAGCGGTAACGATGCCGTTATTGGTGTTGCGAATCGCTTTCCAGTTCTTCCGTGCTATGTGCGCGGTGCCCAGAATGCCCCAGCGGAATTGATTTTTAGCCATAGCTTTGGATCCAGTGGAACAGGTTCCGTCTCAAATGGCAAGCCTTGGACTGAACACGGGAATCCCCGATCAAAGGCACTTGCCCGGTGGCCGGAGTTATGCTTTTTTGTTGGACTGATTGCGCCGTAGGGGATCGCGCCCGTTGGACGGCGCTAATACGAATTGAGATTGTGGCATGTTTTTAGAGTCATACAGCATTGGAAAGAAGAGTCGATATTCAGCGCAGAATTCGACTAGATCGATTAATTTTTTTCACCAGGCGCCCTCGGCCAAGAGGGTCAGTCTGATTGGAGATTTCAATAAATGGCAGCCGGAGGCAAACCCGATGCAACGGCTTCCGGATGGGGGTTGGTTCACACGAATCGACCTTCACCACGGCCATCATCTCTATCAATTTCTGGTGGACGGCCAGCCCGTCCTGGACCCGCGGGCCCAGGGGACGGCACGCAATCAGCGGGGTGAGAAGGTTTCGCTGATCGCCGTCAGTTGATCGGGCATACGACGTTGCCGGCGCCCCAAGCGGGATTGAGGTGCCGAACGGGCGGCACGTTGAACGAGCACCGGGCCTTGTTCGTCCTCGGCTAACCCAATCGCATCCCGCGCCCGTCTTCACTGCCGCGGCGCTGGGCAAAGAATTTTTGAAGGATCGCGCGGCACTCGAGGTCGCGCACGCCGCCGGTAATTTCGCACCGATGGTTCAAGGTGGGCCACTGCAACAGGTTCATCACGCTGCCCGCCGCCCCGGCCTTGAGATCGGCGGCCCCGAAAATGACGCGCGCCAGCCGGACATGGACTATTGCTCCGGCGCACATTGGGCAGGGTTCCTTGGTCACGTAGAGGCTGCAGTCGGTCAAGCGCCAATCGCCCACCACCGCCTCGGCCTGGGTCAGGGCCAGCATCTCGGCGTGGGCGGTGGCATCCTTGAGGAGCTCGACCTGGTTGCTGGCACGGGCAATAATGCGACCGTTGTGGACAACGACCGCGCCGACGGGGACTTCCTGGGCGGCAAAGGCGCGCTGGGCCTGCCGCAGGGCCTCGCCCATGAAATAATGGTCGCTCTCCAAATCAATGATCGGCGAATCGGCCACATTCGGATTCCAAATCATGATCGAGTCCTTCCTCGAGCGTCCATACGTTTTGCCCTTCGGCCTGGCAATGGCAATGAGCCGCGAAGAATCGTCCTCGATTCCGCCAAAACAATGGCCATATCCACTCGCGGTCCGTTTGCGGCAACGCCAGCTCTGCCAGTGCCGCGGGACTGAAGAAGGCGAACTCGCCTTCCTGGTGCGGCGTCGGCAATGCGGCCAGCCGTGGTTTTACTTCGAACAAAAACATCAGCCAATGCCCATCGCCCTCATACCCGTGCTCGCTCACCAAACCCGTCAAGTGCAAATCTGATGGGCTAATCGCCAGCCCGAGTTCCTCGAGCGCCTCGCGGCAGGCGCACGCGTAAGGCGACTCGCCGGTATCCGTTTTCAGTTTGCCGCCGCATGGGCTCCACAGACCGCGGTTGGGAGCCCGCCGACGGCGGAGCAACAATACCTCGCCTTCGGGACTAAAACAATAAAGCAGGGTCGAGATGGTATACGGCAGCGCCATGGTCATCAGGCTGATCCCGCCGGGGCATCATTTAAGCCCGACGCAGTAAAGGTGTTGCGCCGTGCGAATGAACAACTGCCCGTGGGCAATCGCCACCGAAGACATGCACGGTTGCTCGCCCATGGGAATGGTCGAGAGAATCTTGAATTCTGGTCCGGCCTCGAGCACAACGGCGGTTCCTTGTTCGCTGAGGCAGTAAATCTTGCCGTCAGCACCGATTGGCGAAGCGCTGAACACCTCGCGCACGCCCAGGTTGCCGCGCCATTCCTGGTGGCCGGTTGCAGCATCGTAGCACGTGAACTCCTGATGATCGCCGTCCAACACCCACAATTTTCCCTGGTAATAAAGCGGGGTGCAGACATCGGGCGTGAATTTGGTGGCGGTCCAGGCGATATCCGTGTCGGTTACAAGCCCTGAACCGTCGGCCCTGACCGCCAAAAGAGGGTCACCCTTGGGCGCGCAGGCGTATACGAAACCGGGGGCCGTCACCGGCGAAGTGATGGTCCGCCAAAAGGTCCTTTTCTTCCGGTTCAATCCGCCGCACCGCCACAGTTCCTCGCCGGTGGCGGGATCATGGCCCGTCACGTAATCCCCGCCGAGGACGATGATGGCCGCGCGGTTGCCATAGGTATAAGGGATGGGTGTTGTGTATGCCTCCTTCGATTCCTCGAGGGCGTCGGTCTTGCGGATGTGGCGCCAAAGGTTCTTGCCGGTGGCTGGGTCGAGGCAGAGCAGGAACGATTCCCGCTCGGGCTTATCGTCGGCGGCATGGGAATAGGTAGGCGGGTTGCGCTGCAACACCTGCACATAAAGCCGGTCCTTATACAGCAACGGGCTCGAACCGTAGCCCCACATATTGGCAAATTTCCCGTAGTCATTGACCAGGTTGCGCGACCAAAGCAGCTTGCCCGAAAAATCAAAAGCCGCCAAATCACCGGTGGCGAACACGGCAAACACCCTGGTGCCGTCGGTGGATGCCGAGGGCGACGCCATATTGTTCTTGCCGATGGAGCAGTCACCTGTCCCGATTTGGCGCTGCCAGCGCAGCTTGCCGGTGGCGCGGTCGAAACAGAGCAGGAGCAGGTTCTTTTGGGCGTCCGGGCTGGGAACAAAAATCGTGTCATTCCAAATAACCGGTGTCGCCCCGCTGTGTCCGGGCAGCGGGGCCACCCAGAACACGTTCTCTGTTTTGCTCCAGTGGCTCGGCAAGTTGGTGGCCGCCGACGAAT
>JAMCZD010000445.1:0-19052 GCA_023473405.1 Candidatus Omnitrophota bacterium | reverse complement strand
GGCCAGTTCTGGGCGCGCAAGGTAACCGGAACCAAGCCCGCGACCATGCCCGCGGCAAGGAGCAATAACCCGATGCCCCGCCGCCGCTCGCTTTGCCTGGGTATGGATGAATCGCGCTCGCTCCTTTTGCGGCCGGCCAAATCCGACGTTTTCATATATTGCATCTGACAGAGTTCCAATTAATCGGGGGCGTATTTGACCAAAGAGCAGAGGCCAAAGGAAGGTTAAACTTGCCATTCCCACTTTGAGCCCACATCTTACCGCTATGGAATCCCATGACACGCCAAGCAAAAAGCCTGCCTCGGGCGAGGCCGAGCGGACTGCCATCAATTGGACCTCGCGCCTTCGCGTGGAAACGGCGCTGAACCACCGGGAACCGGACCGGATCCCATACGACCTGGGCGGGTCGATTTTGACAGGGATACACGAGAAGGCCTATCGGCGCCTCCGGCGATACCTGGGCTTGCCCGAACTCGAGGTCCAAATCGAGGACCCAATCCAGCAACTCGCCTTGGTTCACGAGGACATCAAGCGCCAGCTCGGGGTGGACGTCTACGGGGTAAATCCGGGTTCCGCCCGCGGGCCCAACCTGTCGATTTGGAACGAGGGCGGTTACGACAAGCTCCGAGACGAATGGGGCATCGAATGGTGGAAACCGCGGGAAGGCGGATTCTACTTCGACATGCGCGCCCATCCGTTGGCGCATATCGACCGCGTCGAGGACTTGGCACACTTCAAATTCCCCGACCCCCTGGACCCGGCGCGTTTCGTGGGAATGGCCGAACGCGCCGATGAATTGATGAACCGGCGGCAACTGGCCTACATCCTGGGCCGAAATGCGCCCGGCATTTTCGAAATCGCCCTCTGGATGCGCGGGTTCGAGAATTTCTACTGTGATCTGCTGACCAACCAATCGCTCGCCGAAGCCCTCCTGGATATCGTGTGCGAGATCAAGATGAAGTATTGGGCCGAGGCGCTGGCCCGGGTTGGAAAGAACGTCATGATGGTTTCCGAGGCCGATGACCTGGCCGCCCAGAACCGGTTGCTGGTCGCCCCGGAAATTTATCGCAAGTTGATCAAGCCGCGCCACCAACGCCTATTCGGCTTCATCAAGAATCAGGCCGCCACCAAGGTCAGAATCTTCTATCACTCCTGCGGCGCCGTCGCTTCCATCCTGCCGGACCTGATCGAATCGGGGGTCGATATTCTTAATCCCGTCCAAGTCAGCGCCAAGGGCATGGATACCCGCGAGCTAAAGCGGCAGTTTGGTTCGGCAATCACCTTCTACGGCGGCGGCGTGGATACCCAGCGCGTCCTGCCCCATGGGACTCCCGCCCAGGTCCGCGATGAAGTCCGGCGGCGCATCGAGGATTTGGCCCCCGGCGGCGGTTTCATCTTCAACATCGTTCACAACATCCAGGCGGACGTCCCGCCCGAGAACATCATGGCGATGTGGGAAACCGTGCAGGAATATGGGGCATACTCCTAGAAAGAAACTCTAGCTCATCTGCCGCAATTGCGAACGTCGGATTCGGAAGCGAGGCAAACGCTGATGGAAATATGATAAATTGCCGATTTGCTGTGGTTGACAGATTCTCGAGTGATGACTAAAAGTAGCGCATGACTGGTACGCCGAAAAGGAATGATACCCAAGCGGAGCGGCTCGAGCCCTCAGTCTCTAAGAGCAAAGCCGCGTCGCGCACCTGCACGGAGAGAAAGGCGAACGGAATTCACTACACGCCTCCACTTCTGGCAGGCTACTTGGCGGATCAAGTCGTCTCGGCGCTGATTGGGATTCTTCCGGCAGAAGGGAAGATTCGCGTGCTGGACCCGGCTTGCGGGGATGGAGAGCTGCTGATGGCAATTGTGGACGCAATGCCTGCTGCCAACAGAGGAAGGCTCGTTCTCGCTGGCTTTGATACGGATGCTGACGCCGTGAGACGCGCGCAGGGATTGCTTAGCAGGTGTAGGGTTTCTGTGGTCGATATTCGGTGCGCAGATTTTCTGTCAATCGTTCGGGCCAGTTGCAATGAAGCCCAGCTGGATTTGGGCTTTGGGGACGAAGTGCGTGAAGGCCAGGGGTTGGAAATGGGGTTCGACGCAGTCATCTCGAATCCACCTTATGTGAGAACTCAAGTACTGGGAGCGACGGCGGCTCAAAATCTAGCGGCCCGTTTTGGACTTACTGGGCGCGTGGATCTCTACCATGCTTTCGTAAAGGCCATGACATTAGGCCTGAGAGAGGGAGGTGTGCTTGGCTTGCTGACTTCAAACCGGTTTCTTTCGGTACAATCGGGGGCGGCTATACGTTCCTGGCTTGCAGAGAGTTTTCAGTTGCTTCGGCTTGTGGACCTGGGGGACACGAAGCTGTTCGAGGCTGCCGTACTGCCTGCCATTGTGCTGGGAATGCGTAAAACCGGTGTTGAGCGGCAGGATTGTGAGTTTATCAGGGTATATGAGGCGGGTGGAGAAGTCCAAGGCTCCACGAGGGACGTGAGATCGGTGCTCGAAGTGCTAGACGGGGCGTTTTCGGGTTATACGCGGTCGGGCGGTGTGTGTTTCCAGGTCCAAACCGGGCGGCTGCAGGCACCGAGCGGGGGCGATACGCCGTGGTCAATGTCGAATGGAGAGATCGACTCCTGGCTGGCAACCGTGCGTAGAAATTCGGAAGGCGAATTTTCGAATGTCGGCAAGGTCTGCGTGGGAATCAAGACAACTGCGGACTCGGTATTTATCCGCAACGACTGGGATTCGCTGCCTGAGGGGGAACGCCCTGAGGAGGAGTTGCTGCATCCGTTGGTGACGCATCATTTGGCTGAGCGTTGGAATTTACCTAGGAATGCGGGTGAAGCGAAGCGAGTGCTCTACCCCTATGACCTCAGGAGAGAGGAGCGTGCTCCGGTGAATTTGGAGGACTATCCCCGAGCACGTGCTTACCTGCTGAATCACGCGGAACAGTTGCGGGCCCGGACCTATGTGGCGGCAGCTGGCCGGCAGTGGTTTGAAATTATCAACGGGCGACTGGAGTCCGGTCTGAGGAACAGCTTTTTGCCGGGCAGTTTGTTTATGGTCTCAAAAACGGTGTAGCTGTCCAATTGCGAAACGAGAGTGGAGGCCATAACTGGTGCACGGCTTTTGGCTTGGTATTTTTTCGTGAGTGTACCGGTTGTGTCCAACACGGCTAGGACCTCGCCTGTTACGACGCGCAAGCCGACTACTTTCGAAGCCTCATCCAGCCGGATGATGACGTAACTTCGGGTAGGCGTAATTTCTTCATTCCAGATTTGCAGGTTGTTCGACTTCTGAACGTACGAATCGAAATCCTGGCCGGGGAACCGGGGCTTTGACCTTTTGAAGCTGGCGGGGACCGGGTAGCCGAGTGTTTCGCAGACTTTGGTCTTTAGCACTTTGGAGCGGGTACGAAGCGGGTAATTCAAATCGAGGCCGAGGAGGCCTTTCTTGAGAATCGCTTCCAATTCGGCGCTCGGGATGAAGTGCTCCGGAGCATCGTGCAGGACGTCGTAAATCGTTCTACCGGACTTGGCGATAGCGCCATCTGTGCCGACGATGGTGGAGTAGTCTATCTTCATGGTTGTGCCTTTGTGAGTAGGTCTGTTGGGGAGACTTTCAGCGCGGCTGCAATCGCGTCGAGGGTGGCGAGCGTGATGTTTCTCTCGCCTCGCTCTACCGCGCCTATATAGGTGCGGTGGAGGCCGCATTTTTCGGCACATACCTCCTGTGACCATCCCAGTTGGAGGCGCAGCCGGCGCAGGTTCGCGGCAACTATTCTTACAGAGCTCGGATATGCCATAAGTGAGATGGTATACGAGAGTGATGACTTTATAGCTACAGACTAGAAGTAGCATTCTGTCTGCTGCATTCGCTGACTGGAATCCGCTGCATTGCAAGCGGCAGCCGCTGGGGCACGGTTTATGGCTGAACCTTCGCGGGGACCAGGCCTGTTCCGGCGGTTTTTGCAGGCTGGCAGAGATGAGGAGTTGGCTGGATTGCGGGAAGCCGTCGCGCCGGATGAGTTGGACCTCAAACGCGAGTTATGTGGCATCTGCCACACCGACATTGATTTTTGCGATTCCGGCGTTACCAGCCCGATAATCCTGAGGCATCAAGTCGCTGGAGGCCAGCGGACTCCGAGGGCATTTCTTTGGCCAATCCTCTTTCGCTACAATAACTAATTTTCAATCCTCAATTTGCAATGAAAGGTCCCGACGCGGCGCGCTGGTTCCCTAACCCGACGTATGGGGCCCGAGCCATTCGAATATCTGCGCGGCGGCCGCCTGTGGCGCGCTGACCAGAACCGCGTGATCGGCGCTCCAGATGATCTTCCCGCCGCAATAGCCGGGACAATTCCGGCGCAACCACCAGCGCACATACGGCCAAGGCACCAGCGGGTCTACGGCCCCTGCCAGGTAATACACGGGCAGCCGAAGGTCCTGGGCCATCTGGCTGGGATCGTTGTTCGCGATCAGGTCGAGCCGGTGCCCGATCGCCTGAAAGCCGAGGTGGTTGTGCCGCTCGATAAACTCGTCGAGGTTCGAGAGTGTTTCCGGAAAGCGGCGTTGGCGGAACTTGGCGATTCGAACATAACCCCGCAGCATCCGGCGCATCGACGCCGGCGAAAGGCCCTGGTTGAATCGGTGGGCCAGCCTGACCCCCCAGACTACCGGATGCCGGACGAAACCATTGGCCAGGATCAAGCCCTCGGCCTTGAACGATTTCGCCCTGGCGCATAACGGCCACGCGACCTGTGAACCGAAGGATTCACCCAGCACCCAGCCCTTCTCAATTCCTCCATCCATCAGCGCCTTCTCGATGGCTGAGGCATGGTCCTCGAGTGACCAAGTCAGGGTCCGCGGATAGGTGAACTCGACAAACCGGACACACCCGGCCACGGCGCTCCGGAAGCGGCCAATCAACGTCCAATCGCCATGCAATCCCGGCAGGTAAATCAGCGTCACCCGGCTTGGATCGCCGTATATCCGCATTTGAATCCCTTCCGGACCGGAACGTGCATCGTTCATGGTTGGCCTCGATTGGTCTCGGTTTGCGCGAGGATACCGTTATCCCCAAGCGAATCCTTAACTACTTTGCCCCCATCCCATACCAATTCGCCAATTCCCGGTGATTGATCTTGCCGGTGCCGAGCCTCGGTATTTCGCGGATGGCGCGAATCTCGCGGGGCACGCATAGGTTCGAGAAGCCTCGCTGGCGCAAGGCCGACCGGATTTCATCCAGGCGCAAGCGCGGTTCATTGGTTATCGCGATCAGGGCCTCGCCTTTTTCCTCGTCGGGCCGGCTGAGGACGGCCACCTGACACCGCAATCCATAACGCACAAAAGCGCCTGCCAAGGCCTCCTCGATCGCCGCCAGGCTCACCATCTCGCCGCTCACCTTGGCAAACCGTTTGAGCCGGCCCAGCACCTCCACAAACCCGTCCTCGTCCACTCGCACCAGATCGCCTGTGTCGTACCACCCGCCCAAGGCCTGAAACTTTGCGTCGGCATCCGCGTTCAAATAGCGCCGCATTATGTTCGGCCCCCGCACCAGGAGCCGTCCGCCGTCGGTTACTCCTTCCACCGGTTCCAGTTTATATTCGATGCCGGGAAGGAACCGGCCTGCCGACCCGTAGCGCATGACCAAGGGGGTGTTTACCGAAAGACAAGGGCTGCATTCCGTCGCCCCATAACCCTCCAACACGCGTATACCAAACTGGCGCGCCCACTCGTTGACCGTGTTCTCCTGCAGCTTTTCCGCCCCGGCCACGAGGTAGCGCACCGCGCGAAAATCATAAGCGTTGGCGCGGCGCGCATAGCCTTTCAGGAAGGTATTGGTGCTCAGAAATATCGTGCAATCGCTGTCGTATACAATCGCCGGCACCATGCGGTAGTGCAGCGGCGATGGATACAGAAAGACATACAACCCCCTCACCAGGGGAAGCAAGGCACCCACCGTCAGCCCAAAGCTGTGAAACAACGGGAGCGCGTTGAACAGCCGATCGCGGTCGGCGATATCAGTCACCGCCAGCACCTGCCGTATGTTCGCCATTAGGTTGCCATGAGTCAGTTCCACCCCCTTGGGACTGCCTTCCGAGCCGCTCGTGAACAGCACCAGCGCCGGTTGCTCCGCTGAAACCGCCCGATGCCCGGCGGCGCCTCGCCCGAAAAAGGCGCGCAACCACACGACCATCTTCTGCCTCGATGTCAGGCTCGCGCGCACGTCTTCGAGATAAATCAGCTCCAGCCCGGCGCGCTCAAAACTTTCCGGCAACAGCTTCAGGCGGGCGAGGAAGTTGCGCGAAGTAATGATCTGCCTTAGCCCCGCTAAACGCGTGCAATCGACCAGCGACGCCCAGCCGGTTGAATAGTTCAGCATGGACGGGACCTTGCCGCGCGCCCACAGGCTCAGGATGGTCACCGGCGTCGCGTTCACGTTGGGAAGCAGAATCCCAACCCGCTCGGTCTCGTCCCGCAACCGCCTTTCCCATTGGCTGGCCATCAGGCCGGCGGCCATTTGCAGGCGACGGTAAGACAACGGCCGGCGCGACTGGTCCTCCAATGCGACCCGGTCCGGGTGTTGCCGCGCGGTCTCCATGATCGCGGCGAAAACCGTGGGTTCTCCCAATTCCATTTCCACGTGGAACTGCTGTTCGACCAACCGGTCGCGCAGCCAAAGGCTCAGTTTGGCTCGGGCCTGCGCCGTGCTGGCCTGGCCGGCTTCAGGCGGGATAAGAACGTCGCTGAAATGGGCGCTGATACGGGGAAACCAACGAGTCCACCCCGAGTGGCGGACCCAGGGCAGGCGGCCGGCTCCGCGCAAAAAGCAGGTCACAACCCGGGCGCGCGTCTTGTGGAGAAGAAAGCCGGTGCCGTCGTACAGCTTCATGAGCGCGCCGGTAGTGGAAATGCGTCCCTCGGCAAAGAGCACCAGCCGCCCGTTGGCGCGCAAGTGCTCCGCCATGCGCTTGATCGCGAATGGGGAGAAGGCGTCGATGGGGAAGGTGTGCCGATTGATCAGGACCAGGCGATGGAGCCAGCTCGCCTGGGCCGTCACCTTGGACGTTACAAACAACCAATCCTCCTCGAGCCACACCGCGAGAAACAGCCAATCCAACAGCGATACATGATTGGGCACGAGCAGGAGCGGTCCTGAGGTGTCGAGGGCTTCCGCGTTGTAAGTGCGGAATCCATACAGCCGGCGCAACACCACACGGAGAATCGATTTCGTCGCCCGTTCGAAATGTGCGATTACCCTAGCCCGGCTCTTCCCGCCACCACCCGGAAGAGGAAGGCGTCCGGCGCCGGTGGAAGGCCGCGGCTCCGATTTCTCCGGGGAGGGGGAGACCGCTTCTTTTTTGGGGATTCGGAGCACCGTTACCGCCAGCGCCACCAGGACGGCCAGCGCCAGGAAAATTTCCGAGGCATTAAAGTTGATTGTGGTCAGGCCGAAGACCAGGCCGGCGCCCAGAAGCATGGCCAGGTAATCAACAAAGTTCTGGGTGGCGATTGTCTTTCCTAATTTGGACGGATCGCTCTCCGCTTGCAGCGCCGCGTTCAGCGGAATGACAAACAGCCCGGCGCTCAATCCCGCTATCACCAACGCCGAGTCTATAATCACCATGCTCGCGGCTTCCCCCACCAGGCCCAGCAGCAGGATGCAAACTCCCATAAGCCAGCCATACCACTGTGTACCCCGCAAGTCGCCCACCCGGTGCAACCGCCCGGCCAGGAGGCTTCCGGCAATGATTCCCAACGCCAGCCAAATCTTGAGCAGGGCCAGGTCCACATTGTTGATATCGCTCACCCGGGCCTCCCGAAGAATTTCCAGGCCCCAGCTCTGCAGATCGGTGCGCAGGGTCGCCCCGCTGAACCAGAAAATCCCGCTGCCCAAGAGTATCCGCCCCAGCCGCCGATGCCCCAGCAACTGGCGCAGGTTCCGGATAAATTCCCCGGCGCTGGTCCGCAGCCCGATGGCCGGATTGCACGGCGTCCGGACCATGACCACGTTCAGCAGCAGCGAACCGGCGTATATGCCGAGAACGATTTCGTGGCAGGACAACACCGTCAATTGATCCACCAGTTTCGCCCCCGCCCACAGCCCGCTCAATATGGCCGCCAGCGTCAGCATCTCCACCGCCCCATTCGCCTTTACCAATCGCGCGGACGGTAGGATTTCCGGGAGAATCCCATACTTGGCCGGCGAATAAAGACAAGCCCCGATCCCCACCAGCCCATAGCCAATCGACTGCCATGACGATCCGGCGATCACCCCGATGCCGCTTACCCCCGTCCCGATCAACTTGACCAGGTTGCCTCCCAATAACCAGGACGTTTTGGGATAACGATCGTTCAAAAAACCGGCCAGCGGCGCCAGCAGGACAAAAGGAAAAAAAAACAAGGCGCTATACCAGGCGTTGGCGTCGTTCACTTGCTCGCTGGTGATCCGCCCTGATTCCCGCAGAAAGGTCAACGGACCCAATATGATCACCAACAGGGCGTTGTCCCCGAAGGCGCTGAGAAACTGGCTGGCCAGGAGCAACCCGTAATTCCGATTTGATTTCATCCTATCCCCCACCGAATCTTATCGAGTTGCCGCCATCCGTTCCGCGTTGCCGCCAATGCGTTTCAGTTCCGCCACCAACCGGTTAACCTGGTCAATCGGCAGGTTGCCCCACACCTCCTCAGCCGCCTCATAGAAACACGGCAGTATCTCCCGCAACAGCCTCGACCCGTCGCTGGTCAATACGACGCGATGCGCCCGGCGGTCACCCGGGACCGCCCGCCTCTGCACCAACCCTCTCGCCTCGAGACGGTCAACCAGGCCGGTCATGTTGGACCGGTGCATGATAAGCTGGCGGCTTAGCTCGACCTGCGACAGCCCTTCCGTCCGGTCAAACAGCAGGTTCAGCACGTTGAATTGGCTCGGCCCAAGTTCCCACTTCGCAAAAAACAGCCGGCTCCCTTTCCATAACGACTCCGCCGTCCTAAGCAGTTCCATCAGGGCAGCGTATCGCGGGCCCGGCTTGTCCAATTCCAGACTCATGAAAACAAGGTTACTGGTGTATTGTTTATATGTCAACTATTATATGCAGCGCGCCGGCAGGGCGATAGCGGCGACATTGGAGCGCCGAGCGCGGAGCGTGGAGCGTGGAGCACAGGAGCGCGAATGCCCTCATCCGCGCGTGGAGGGGAGAGCGTGAAGAGCGTGGAAAATGGAGTCAACCGCAAGGCGTGCTTGCCAAGCGTGGTTCTCTTGCGGCGGGGCTGATTCTGTTTAAACTGATGTCATGGAAGAATTGGGGAAGCTGCTCATATTCCTGGGATTGGCGATCGCCGTGGTTGGATTGTTTCTCTGGACCGGCCTCGGAAAGGGTTGGATCGGCCATCTGCCGGGAGACATCACGGTCCACAAAGGGAATTTCAGGTTTTATTTCCCGATTGTCACCTGTTTGCTGCTGAGCCTCTTGCTCAGTTTTTTGCTTTGGCTTTGGCGCCGTTGATGAGCCTTGGGGCTCGCGTCAGGTCATTGAAACCATTCGATGCGGAACGGCTCGGACAAAATCAGGGTGGCTAATTTCTAGTTACTTACCGTTTTAACTCAGAATTTCCGCGATTAAAGCCTGGCTGAGACGGATCGATTACTGCCATCCACGGAGGGTATCAGGCCGGTGCTGAGTCCGGATTTACCGTCACTGATAGGTTCATAACTCTTTTATAATCAACTAGTTAACGGTTTACAATGCCGTTTGAATTCCCGACGGGAGGCCATCTCCCGGCTACCCGGAAAACCAGGTCCGAAAAATTATGCCTGCCAAGGTCAATTAACTGCTTGCCTTTTTATTAGATCGGATTAACTTTGTATCACAGCATTGATGTGACGCACGCTCGGGAATTTACCCGAACGCGGCTATGAAACGTTGTTTTGAGCCGGGTTGCCGGCGAGCGGGGAATGGAAAACAAGGGTGTGAGCGCGAGCCTCGTGTGGTGCGGCTTGCGATTGCCGGCAACCCGTGCGTCATTGATATACAGCGATGTGGTCTATGAACGAAGAGACTGCTTTTGAGAGGTGCAAGGCATTCATCGATTGCCAGTTGCAGTCGGCTAAAGGGAATGCGGCAGGGGCGACATGCGTGCCTTCGATCGTAACCATCGCCCGCGACACTGGTTGCGGCGCGCTGGCAGTGGCGGAGAAGCTGGCTGCATTCCTGAACAGAAACGATTCGCAGGCAAAGTGTCCTTGGACTTATTTTGACAAGAACCTCGTGGAACGTGTGCTCAAGGAGCACCATCTGCCCCAACGCATGGCGCAATACATGACCGAGGAGAAAGTATCGGAACTCGACGACGCCGTTGCCGAGCTATTGGGGCTGCATCCGTCCATGTGGACCCTGGTCCATTACACGATTGAAACCATTTTGCACCTGGCGCAGTTGGGCAACGTGATCCTGGTGGGACACGGCGCAACGGCGATTACGAGCAAATTCAAGGGTGCCTTTCATGTGCGATTGGTGGGAACTCTGGACAGACGCGCCGAACGCATTCAGGAGAGCCTTCACCTTTCCAGGAACGAGGCCAGCGAGTATGTAAAACGGGAGGATCGACGGCGCCGGCGCTTTTATAAATCCTATTTCGAGCTCTGGCTGGATGACCCTTTGCTCTATCACCTGATAATTAACACGGACCGGGTCTCCTCCGAAGAGGCAGGCCGGCTCATCGGCGAGTCGGTCCTGCTCCATCGCTCGATGATCGCCGGGCTCCAAAATCCATTGCGATCATCCTACCAGGTGAATGGGCACCCAACCACCGCGGGCAATGGCAAACGGTCGATGGTTAATTGATTAAACGTCGTTCAAGATCATTTCGGCCGTTGCAGCCGATTGATCTGGTGCTGAATGGCGGCGGGATCGGGTGAGACTTTTTTCAGCAGATCAAGGTAGTGGAGAGCCAAATTCCTGTTTCCTTCCCGTTCTTCGAGTCGCGCCAGGTGGGCGGTGATCTGTTCGTAAGCGAAGTTGTCCGGCTTGGGTTTGACGGTTTCCTGGGCCTGCCATTTGCGCAGAGCCAATTCCCACAAATTCCGCGCGCGTATGGGATCGTGTCGGTTTTCGTCATATAACGATCCCAACTCGAACAGGATTGCGTAGCTATCGGGATTGGCGCGCCAGCCTTGCCGCAGGAATTGCTCCGCCTCGTTTACCTTCCCCATGCGGCGCAACCAGAACGAGGCCACAGTGTAGGTCTGGACGCGATTCGGGTCCAACTCGGCCGAGAGCCAGAGCCATGGCAGGATTTCGCCGACCTGGCTTGGCTTGTCGAGGTGGATATGTTCGGAGGGGACGAAGTGACGTCCGAACCGGGCGATCCAATCATCGGAAGGGATCAGGAAATTGGGCAGATCGTTGTGCGGTGACCGACCGCCGTGAATTTCCGCCGTGCTCACCGCCGGCACATGGCCGGGCGGTCGGTCGAACAGGCTCGGATAATAGCCTCCATGGAAATAGACATCTGCCTCGACAAAGGATTGATTGGCAAAAAGACGGCGGCTGTCGCCCAGCAACACCTTTAGAATGCTGGCCGATTGCAGGCGGTTGCCGGACCAGTTCAGGAACCAGACTTGCATCCGGGTGGCCAGGCTGAAGCAGAATACTGCGAGAAATGCCAGGGTTAGATAAGGCGACGGCATAGGTTCAATTCAGGTTCTGCCGGCGAAAAACCAGCCATGCCGCCGTTAAAAACAAGGCCGTATAACCCGCGGCATAGAGCGTGGCCAATCCCAAAATGGACCATGGAATCAGGCCCCAGTCGTGGATGATCAGGTCTCGGACATCGAAGAATTCAAGGTGTGGAAGGGCAAAGTAAAGGACGGAAAGGATGGTTTGGCCGGGTTCAGTCAGGCGGAGGGCGACCTGATGCAAGTGCCTGCCCAGTAATAGGATGCCGATTACGACGAGCATGGATATGGTGACATTTGCCGACGGGGCGCTAAAGACAACCGAGCCCAGCAGGGTCATGGCAATGACCACCGCCAGCATCCACCAATGGAGCCAAATGGCCTGGAAATAATTCGCCAGCGGCCATAGGTGTTCGCGCGAACCGCTGATGACGACAAAAAAAAGATAAAAGACCGCCAGAACCAATCCACAGGCCAGCCAGCACCCGAGAAATTTTCCGGCTACCACTTGCGCCCGGGTGATCGGCTTGGCCAGCAGCGGAAATATCGTGCGGTTCTCGCGTTCGGCGGGGATTTGACGGGCGGAGGTGACCACGGCAATGGCCAGGGCGGAAAGCCAGATGAGCAAGAGACAGATTTCCTTCAGGTAACGCGCGATCTGGCGATCGTTGAAGAAATTGAGCGCCCCGAGCATCAGGGTGATGAGGGCGGTGAGGATAAACAGGACGTAGAAATCTTTTCGTCGATAAAGCTCCTTGATCACCACCAAGGCCACTGCCCATGCATTAATCATTGTCGTGATAACCGATTACCTTCAGAAAGACCTGTTCGAGATTGCCTTGATATTGCCGGGCCAGGTCGTCCACTCGTCCGGCAGCCTTTAGAACGCCTTGATGCAGGATGGCCACCCGGTCACAGACCGTTTCCACCTCACCCAGCTCGTGTGAGGAAAAAAAGACCGTTTTCCCCTCATTCTTGAGCCGTTGAATGATGGTGCGCACCTTCATCCGGCCCAGCGGATCGAGCCCGCTGGTGGGCTCATCCAGGATCAACAATTCCGGTTCATTGATCAATGCCTGCGCCAACCCAACCCGCTGCTGCATCCCTTTGGAATACGTCCGGATCGGTTGCCGGCGCGCCGATTGCAGTTCGACCAGTGCCAGGACCGCATCGATGCGCCGCTCGGTCTCGGCGCTGGAGAGATGGAATATCCGGGCATAAAATCGCAGCAGCTCTTCGGCGGTGAGAAACTTGTAATAATAGGTCAGCTCCGGCAGGTAACCGATGCGCCGGCGGGCAATCGGCTCTCGCACATTGACGCCAAATAGATACGCCGCGCCGCAGCTCGCCGGGGTGAAGCCTAGCAACACGTTCAACGTGGTGGTCTTCCCGGCGCCATTGGGCCCCAAAAAACCAAACACTTCGCCGCGGAATACCTCGAGATTGAGTCCGTCAACGGCCACTCGGCTCGTTCGGCCCCATTCCCGGTTGCGATACTCAACCCGCAGATTCTCCAACGCCAGAATAGCATTCATGATGCGTTATTTTTAGACACCACCCGTCAAAAATGTGTTTAATTTGACAATTCAATCCACCATGGGGCGTTGGCACAAAAAAAACTCAGGAACTCGCATTCCCAAGTTTTTTTGCGACGGGAAATAACCGCCAATCGAAGCGTGCAGCGTCTATTGCGTGATGACGTGGGTTCCGCCGACGGAACAGGTGGGAAGGGCATCCACGGTTGTAACGGCGTACGTGCCGCCCGCGGGGCAATTGATGTCCGTATTGATGGCCCCTTTGAGCTGCTTGGTCGCGTCACCGGAAATGTCGGTCAAGGTCACCGCCGCCCCGGCCGGTTTCTTCTCCTCGAGCGCCCATTGCTGGACGGCGCCCTCGATTTGCTTGAGATTGGCGATGCAGGTGTTGGTTTGGGCCGTGGTGCGCGCCTTTACGAAGTTGGGAATCGCGATCGCTGCCAACAATCCGATGATGGCCACCACGATCATGATTTCCACCAGGGTAAAGCCTGATCCGCGTGAGGTTCTTATTTGCATAACTAATTGTCTTTTATGGTTTTAGCGTTTCTATTCGCGGCGTGAACCCGGCACAAGGCGTTTTTATTAAGAATGCAGTGGCGGTTCACATATTGCCTTGTGCCAACCGCATTGCCGAAGGCTAGCATCTATTATGCCAGTGTCAATTCCGCTCGAACCGCCCCCCTCACGGCGTCATAGTGTGTGGCCGGCAATGGTGCAAGTGGGATTCTGACCAATCACCCCCAGGTCATAAACCCCGCCTGCGGGGCATTCCGGCTTGGTTACCATGTACCGGCCCGGGCCAAAGAGGTCGTCATCGGTTGGGACCGCCCCGTTCATCTTGCCGAGTTCGACCCCCCAGATTTGCTTGACCGCCTCGATTTTGTTGAGGTTCTCGATGCACGCATTGGTTTGCGCCCGAGTCCGTTGCTTCAAAACATTGGGGACCGCTATGGCCACGATCATCCCGATGATGCCCAGCACTAACATGATCTCGATGAGTGTGAAACCCATCGACCGACGGTGAGAAACGTGCATGCATCTCCGTGGTTAAAAAGGCGGCGGGATGGACTTACCGCCCTTGGTTTCATACCACAAAAACGCCTGCGGCCTCTGCCTGGTTTCAGGCAGAGGCACGCAGCCGATAGAAGTATGTCGTCTCTCTTTATTGGGCGATCACGTGAGTACCGCCGATGGAACACGTCGGAAGCGTGTCAACGGTGGTAACCGCGTAAGTGCCGCCCGCCGGGCAATTGATGTCCGTGTTGATTACTCCTTTCAACTGTTTGGTGGCATCCCCGGAGATGTCGGTCAGGGCAACCGCCGCCCCGGCTGGTTTCTTTTCTTCGAGCGCCCATTGCTGGATGGCGCCCTGGATTTGCTTGAGGTTGGCGATGCAGGTGTTGGTTTGAGCCGTGGTGCGCGCCTTGACAAAGTTCGGGATTGCGATTGCGGCCAAGAGTCCGATTATGGCCACGACAATCATGATTTCCACCAGGGTAAAGCCGGATTTCCGCGATGTCTTAATCTGCATACTGTTTTTCCTTTTGTTGGTTGCTTCTTATTGCATGCGGCGTGAACCTGGCATAAGGCGGGTTATTTCATTAGAACCGAGTTCACTTATTGCCTTATGCTGACCGCACTGGCCGGATTAGCAAATCGCATGCCATCCCCAATTTTCGCGGTTTCCAAACCGGGTCCGGTCACCCCGTTGCCTTTGACAAAATCCAGTCCGAGGCGCAAATTTATCGGCAGTTCCAACTGCTACCGCATTCACTCATATGCAGCCTTTCGAATCACGCGCAACGGACAATGCACTGGCGACGGCCCTGGACCGGCAAACGATTGCCGGCACACTTTGTCGGCCTGAAGGCAGACGCGTCCGGTGCCTTGCCTGCGGGCATCGATGCCTGATCGGGCCGGGCCGGCGCGGCATTTGCAAGGTGCGCTTTAATCGGGACGGCCAATTGCGCGTTCCTTTCGGTTATGTGGCTGGTTTGCAATGCGATCCCATCGAGAAGAAGCCTTTTTTTCACCTCTATCCAGGCAGCGATGCCCTCACCTTCGGCATGCTCGGCTGCGACTTTCATTGCGCTTTTTGCCAGAATTGGATCACCAGCCAGGCCCTGCGGAATCCGGCCGCCCTGGTCCAGTTCCGGACCATCAGCGCGGACCAGCTCCTCGAAGCGGCCAAAGCTGACGGCGCCCGGCTCGTCGTGTCGAGTTACAACGAACCGTTGATTACCGCCGAATGGGCGGTTGCCGTGTTCCAAAAGGCCAAACCGGCCGGGCTTATGTGCGCCGTGGTCTCGAACGGCAACGCCACGCCCGAAGCCCTCGATTACTTGAGTCCATGGATTCAAGCCTGCAAGGTGGACCTGAAAGGGTTCGACGATCGCCGCTACCGATCCCTGGGCGGCACCCTCGAGCGCGTTACTGAGACCATTAAGGACATCCACCGGCGCGGTCTTTGGCTGGAAGTAGTCACCCTGTTGGTGCCGGGATTCAATGACAGCGAGGCCGAGCTTCGCGCCTTGACAAAATTCGTGGCCTCGGTCAGTTGCGATATTCCCTGGCACGTCACCGCCTTTCATCCGGACTACCAATTAACCACGCCCACCCCAACCACCGTCCATGAATTGGTCCGCGCCGCCGAGATCGGCGCCGAAGCCGGGTTGCGCTTTGTTTACGCCGGAAATGCCCCAGGCCGGGCAGGACCATGGGAAGACACCCGGTGCCCGAACTGCGGGACCACCTTGATCGAACGGACCGGGTTTCAAATTCATTCCTATTCCCTGACCGCCGAAGGGAAGTGCCCTCGATGTCAAAAAGTGATTCCCGGGATTTGGCCATCAGACTCGAGCGCGGCTGGCAATGCTCACCCGGGCCGAATCGGACGCTTTTGGCGGCATTGATTCATTCCAAATGAGATTTGAAGTGACAGGCATTCGGCGAGCGGCGTGGGCCGGGCAGTTTTATCCCGGGAACGCCGTGGCGCTGCGACGGACCGTCAATGATTTTCTCGCAGACGCAAGGAAGACGGAGCAGCTCGATTGCAAGGCCCTGGTCGCCCCGCACGCCGGCTATGTGTATTCCGGACCCGTCGCTGCTTCGGCCTTCCACCATCTCGAGGGGCAGACCGGCGTGGTTAAGCGGATTATTCTGCTGGGACCGTCCCATCGCGTGGCCTTCTCGGGGCTTGCCGCCAGCGCGAACCGCGCCTTCGCCACGCCCTTGGGCCAGGTCCCGCTTGACCTCGAGGTGATCGAGAAATGGAACGCCTTGCCCCAAGTCCAAATCATGGACCGGGCGCACGAACCTGAACACAGCCTGGAAGTCGAACTGCCCTTTTTGCAGGTTGTCCTGGGAGAGTTTACCCTGGTCCCATTGCTGACCGGCGATACCACGACCGCGGAAGTCGCCGAAGCCATCAACCTGCTTTGGGGTGGACCCGAAACGCGGATCGTGGTCAGCACCGATCTCAGCCATTACCTCGATTACGACTCAGCCGTTAAACAGGACCTGGCCACCGCCCAAGCCATTCAAGCGCTCGAGCCAGATGAGATTCAGGAAAACCAGGCCTGCGGCTGTACCGCCCTGCGCGGCCTCCTGGAAGCGGCCCGGCAACATCACCTGCAAGCGCGCACGGTGGACCTGCGCAACTCCGGCGACACCGCCGGACCGCGCGATCGGGTAGTTGGCTACGGCGCCTTTGTATTGGGGAGCCGTCCTTAGCTCCGAGGCTTGCATTTTGATCGTGAATCGCCATTCATATGCGCATGACGCATATGAATCAGAGCCAAAATCATCTTACCTCACGCCGTGGTTTCATCCGCACCACCGGCCAACTCGCCGCCGCTTCAGCCTTGGCAGGAGTGAGCATTCCTTATGTCCACGCCGCCGAGAACAACACGATCCACCTGGCCTTGATCGGCTGTGGCGGTCGCGGCACCGGCGCGGTGGCCAATGCAATGTCCGCCGGCGGACTGGTCTTGGTAGACGATTCGGGAACGAATCGGGCCAAAGGCACCGGCTCAGGCGGCCCCGTCAAACTGATTGCCATGGCTGACCTCCGCGCCGACCGGATCGAACAGTCGCACAAGGCGTTGAGCCAGATGTTGGGCGACTGGGTCGATGTGCCGCCCGAGCGGCGGTTTCTTGGTTTCGATGCCTATCGGCACGCCATCGACTGCCTGCGCCCGGGTGATGTGGCGATGTTGACCACGCACGCCGCCTTCCGCGCGCCCCATCTCGAGTATGCCGTGCAGAAGGGCGTCCATGTGTTCATGGAAAAAGATTTCGCCGCCGACCCGGCCGGCATCAAACGCATCCTGCGGGCGGGCGAAGCCGCCGAGAAGAAGAACCTGAAGATTGCCGCCGGCCTCATGTGCCGCCATTCCGCGGCCCGCCAGGCCTTGATCCAACAAATCCGCGACGGCGCCATGGGCGATGTCCAACTGGTCCGCGCCTACCGGATGGACCCGGGTTATTTGATGGGCCCATTTCCCAAAGGCCAGAACGAGCTGTTGTGGCAGCTCACACCGGGGCGCCCTTTCCAGTTCATGTGGTCCTCCGGGGGCATCCTCATCGAGCTGATGATCCATCAAATCGACGAATGTTTCTGGATCAAAGACTCCTGGCCGGTGTCGGCTCACGGCGTCGGCGGACGCTTCGCCGGCAGCACCGATTGCAGCCAGAACCTCGATAGTTACTCGATCGAATACACCTTCGCCGACGGCACCAAGGCGCTCGTGACCGGGCGTTACATTCCGAATTGCCACGAGGATTTCGCCACGTTCGTTCATGGAACCAAATGCGCCGCGAAGTTCTCGGGAAGCATCCACGCGCCAACCTCCTGGCTCTACAAAGACCAGCGCATCGAACAGGACAACATTACCTGGAAAGCCCCCAAAGAAGCCGTAAACCCGTGGCAGGCCGAGTGGGACGACTTCTTGAGCGACATCCGAAATGATCGCCCGCACAACGAGGCCAGACGCGCCGCGCTTTCAAACCTCGGCGCCATCATGGGCCGGGCGGCGGTGCATTCGGGAAAAATCATCACCTGGGAGGAGGCCATGGCCTCGAACTTCCAATTCTGCGACCACGTCGACCAGTTGACCGCCGACAGCCCCGCCCCGGTAACCGCCGATGCCCAGGGCTGCTACCCGGCCCCGATCCCGGGCAAGACGGTCGAGATTTAGACTCGGCGAAACGCACCGCCATTGATGAATTGATCAACCCGGCGGCGGGGCACTGTCTGTCTTTGGCCTGACTCGATAGACCAAGAACAACTCATCGCCCACGCGCCGGGCGGACACAAGTTCGAGCTGCGTGGCGGCTGCGAGCGTTGCAACGTCCGGACCATCGGCAATGGTCGGCGCCGATTTGCCGCCCATGATCTTGGGGCAAAGCGTCAGGTGCAGCTCGTGGACCAATCCGGCGGCGAACAACGCCCCGTTCAGCTCGCCGCCGCCTTCGCAAAGCAATCGTTTCACTTGCCATTTCTCCCGAAGCCAATGAAACGCCCGCCGAAAATCGATTTCGTCACGCCCGCAAATCTTGACCTCATCGGCCACGGCCTGCAGTTGCTCGAATCTGTTCGCCGGCACGCGCTCGGTCGTAAGCACCAATACCGGCGAAAAACGGTGCCGAAACACCTCCGCCCCAGGCTCGATCGACCCGGCCCGGCTGACGATTATCCTTAGGTTGTATTCCGCCAGGCCGTTCCGGAGGCGCTGCCGGCGGAAACGAGCTGGCCCGGGGCCAAGGTTGATTGGATTCAGGTTTGCGGTTCGCGCCCCCACCATGACGGCATCCGTCTTTGTCCGCAAG
>JAMCZD010000139.1 GCA_023473405.1 Candidatus Omnitrophota bacterium | reverse complement strand
CCGTGCCCAACTCGCGGATCATGCCGATATGCAGGCGCAGAAGGTTTTGGATGAGCCAATCGTGATTCAAGGTGAGCGGGCTGGCCAGGTAAGGGACAGCGGAAAAGACCACCAGCCCGATCCGGTCGCTGGGGCGGCGTTGAATGAAATCTTCGAGCACGTCCTGGGCGACGTCCATGCGTGAGACCCTGGCGCTGGGCCGGTCCATGTCGAGGGCCATCATCGACCAGGACATATCCAACACGAGCATGATGTCCACACCGCTGGCCTCGGTCTCGGACCGGTCATGGGCAAAGCGCGGTCCGGCCAATGCCGCAATAATCAGGCCAACCGTCAACAGCCGGAGAAAAACCAGGAGCCGCTTGGGGGCGGACCGCGCGACGCTGCCGGCGGCGCGCGCCAGTTCGGCACTCGAGAAGCGCAAGGCGGAACGTCTGCCTTGGCGCCCGCGCAGGAAGGCATAGACGGGCAGCAGCGCCAGCAAGCCCAGAATCCACGGATACTGAAATTGGAAGTGCGGATACATTCGGATGCTTAGGAGGCGGGAACCGGGCGGGGCTCGGGGTGGTCGGGCTCGATGGCTTTTCGGCAGAGCGCATCGATGGCTGCAATCAACGGAAGCGCGCGCGCGACGATCCCGGCGCTTCGAGCAGGAGCTGACGGGGCGAATTTGCGCAAGTCACACTCGCGCAGCAACCTGCCTGTTTCAGATGCCAGCTCCGCATTCAACCGGGGATGGCTGCCAAGGAAATGAACCAGCTCATCGGTGGTCAACTCGCCGGCGTTTAGGTCGAGCGCGGCGACTAAATATCGGCGCATGATGCGCGATACTTCACTCGCCAGCCAAGCATCCTCAGGGCGTTTGGTCCAAGCCTCCAGGTCCAGCCGGGCTCGAGTTGCCGGTGGGACGAGCAGGGCCGGTTTGGGACGGCGTGGCCGCCGGATGAGCAGGGCCGCCGCCGCGATCGCGATCAGGACCGCGGCGATGACGGTCCAGCCATGCAGTTCCCAAAAGGTCGGTGCCATCAGGGGATGCGGCGGGCGCAGTTTCGGGATGTCTCCTGCTGCCAGCAGCGAGGCTTGGAACGTGGCCGGCAAGGCAAGCATCATACGCGGCGCCACCGGCGGGTTTCGAAGAATCGTTGGAGAATGGGCGCAAACGGCTCGATTGTGCTGATCCGAAGCGTGTCCACGCCCGCCCGGCGCAAGGCGCGATCGAGTTCAGCGATGCGTTGGGCGTTGGTTTCGCGATAGACATTGCGCACCGTGGTTCGCGAGGAGTCCACCTCCAGCAACTCACCGGTCTCGGCGTCTTCGATGGTGAGCAGGCCCGCGTCCGGCAGGGCGCTCTCGCGCGGATCGTAGAGGTGGATGCAGATCAAATCGTGCCGGGTATTGGTGAGGCCGATTTCCTGCACCATATCGCGGCCGGACTTGCCGGGCCGGGACTCGGTGCCGTAGCTGTGAAGGAAATCGGAAAGCAAAAAAATGATCGAGCGCCGGTGGAGAAAATGGTTCAGGTGCGCCAAAGCCAAAGGGATATGCGTGCCCTGGCCTCGCGGTTTAAAAAAGAGCATGTCCCGGATTACGCGAAGGATGTGCCGCCGCCCTTTTCGCGGCGGAAGAAAGAGTTCCACCCGGTCGGTGAACAGCAGCAGACCGACCTTGTCACTGCTCCGCGCGGCCGAAAAGGCCAGGGTACTGGCTACCTGGGCCGCTAACTCGCGTTTGCTGTATCGTTCCGATCCGAATCCTTCCGAGGCAGAAATATCCACTGCCAGGATGATCCCGAGTTCGCGTTCCTCGCGGTACCTTTTAATGAACGGACGGCCCATGCGATAGGTGACGTTCCAGTCAATATCGCGGACATCGTCGCCGGGGATGTAATCGCGCAATTCCTCAAAATCCATGCCGCGCCCCTTGAAGTGGCTGAGGTATGCGCCGACCATGGTGTCGTTTACCAGGCAGTTGGTGAGTATTTCGACTCGCCTGACGGTGTTGAGGATGTCCTGGATATTCATCGTTCAGGGCACGGGGACGGTGTTGAAAATCCGGCGGATGATCTCGTCACTGGTCATCCCCTCCGCCTCCGCTTCGTAGGACAGGATGATTCGATGCCGCAAGACATCGGCGCCGATGCTCTTGATGTCCTGCGGAGTCACATAACCGCGTCCCTCAAGCAAGGCCCAGGCCTTCGACGCCAGGGTCAGGGCTATCGTTGCACGCGGCGAGGCGCCAAATTGGATGAAATGCTTGAGATCGAGTTTGTACTCCGCCGGCTGGCGGGTGGCGAAAACGATGCGAACGATGTATTCGCGAATTTTTTCGTGAACATGAATTGCATCCACGAGTTTGCGGGTGAGCAGGATTTCCTCGAGGGATATGACGGGGCGGATGATCGTTTCCGGTGCTGTGAAGGCCATGGTATCGAGTATCTTGAGTTCATCCTCGAACGTGGGATAGTCGATGAGCAATTTGAGCATGAACCGGTCGACCTGCGCCTCGGGCAGAGGATAGGTTCCCTCCTGGTCAATGGGATTCTCCGTGGCCAACACCAAGAACGGGGCCGGCAACGGCATGGTATCGCCACCCAAGGTCACTTGCCGCTCCTGCATCGCTTCAAGCAAGGCGGATTGCACCTTCGCCGGAGCGCGGTTGATTTCGTCCGCCAACACGAAATTGGCAAAGACCGGTCCGCGAGTGGCGTGGTATTTGCCGTCCTGGGGATTGTAAATCAGCGTCCCGATTATGTCCGCGGGCAGCAGATCCGGCGTAAACTGGATGCGATGGAACTTGGCCTGGATGGCCGCCGCCAGCGTGCGGGCGGATAGTGTTTTCGCCAAACCCGGCACGCCTTCGAGCAGGATGTGGCCGTTGGCCAGCAGACCGACCAATAACCGGTCCACCAGGTAATGTTGGCCGACGATCACCCGCCCCATCTCGTTTCGTAGCGCGACTATCCAGCTCGAAGTCTGCCGGACCTGTTCGTTTAATTCATCAAGCGTTTTGCTCATGGGCGCCTTGAATCTAGGCCATGTCCGGGGGTTTACTCAAGCGCCCAAAAGAGAATACCGCGTCTGGGCTGGATTGGCCGGAAGCGTGTTTTGTCATTGCCGATCGACTGGAAAAGCCTAATTTTGCGCATAGCACTCAGCCAGCGACTATGAAAAAGATTCGAAAAGATGACTTGTACCGGCACTTGACCGGCTATCTCAAAAACAAGGGAATCGAGTTTACTGATGGCACCTACGCCCAGCGGGTCCGCCAGGGATGCGAGATTCTTGCCGAGGTGATCAACTTCGCCAACCAAACCGTAACCAAGGCAAAAACCGAAATGGATACCCGGCTCGACCGGATGCGGCAGATCATCCACGATAAAACCGCGCCCAAACAAGGCGCCCCTCCCAAATCGCAAGCCCGCAAGACTTCAACCAGAAAGAAGGCTGCAAAACGGCCAACCAACCAAACATCCGCTTGAGTGGCGCTGCCGGTTTTACATCGTTCCGGCGCCCGGGGTTGACAACACGATGTTCATCGATGAATCCTGCTCGAATCGAAGCCGAGAGAGGCCCCTTCTTTGATGGCCTGGCGCGCTCGAGTCCCAGGCGCGGCGAACAAATACACGCATCCGTCGTCGGCGCCAATCACGATCCGGCCCGCCGCCACCGCCGGCGAGCTGGCCAGAGGCGCTCCGATTTCATAAGACCAGAGTTTCTTGCCCTCGCTCAATGATACGACGTATAACCGGCCATCGTCCGAGCCTGCCACGACTTTGTCCCCGCAAATCACCGGCGAGCTGTCCACCTTGCCGCGTGTGCTGAATGACCAGAGCGGGCTCCCATCTGTGCGCCGCACGCAATGAAGCAACTTGTCGCGCCCGCCAAAGACCACACGGTCATTGGAAACCGCCGGCGAGGCAAAGAACGGAAAATCGCGGTCCTTGAAGGTCCAGAGAATCTTCCCGGCACGCAGGTCAATGCAGAGGAACGCGTTTTCATAATTGCCCACATAGGCGCACCCATCGGCGATGGCGGCCGAACCGGCAATGTACGCCCCGGCTTCGATTTCCTTGATCTGTTGACCATCAGCCAGGGAAATCACATGCACCATGGCGTCGCAACCGCCGAAGATGGTTACACCATCGCCCACAGCCGGCGAACCGTTGATGTAATTGCCGCTCTCGTAAGTCCAAACCGGCTTGCCCGTGGACGCATCGACGCAGTGCAATTTGAAATCGTAGCTGCCCACCAGAATCCAAGTGGCGTCGCCTTTGGGAGATTTGACCCAATTGGGCGCGCCTTGAATTTTGTCCTCGGTTTCATATTTCCAAACCAGTTTTCCGCTGCTGGCATCGAGGGCGTAGAGGAACCCGTCGGTGGAACCAACGAACACCTTGCCCTGCAAAATCAAAGGAGATGACTCGACCGGTCCGCCGGTCTTGAAAACCCACAGCTGGCGCCCATGCGTCGCGCTCACGCAGTAAATGTTGCCATCGTCGGACCCGAAAAACACGCGGTCCGCCTCGACTGCCGGCGACGATTCAACCGGTCCTTGGGTTTTGAACGTCCAGCACAGGGCAATGTGTTCCGGCAGCGTCCCTTCCGCCAAACCGCGCAGCGCGGGATTCCCGCGAAACATGGGCCAGGCCGAAGACGCATTCGAGCGGTTGATTACGGCGGGATTCTTTGCCGATTGGCGCGGGCCCGTCGCGCCTGGCCTGAGCACATAATATAGCGCGCCGGCCGTCAGCAAAAACAATATCATCAGCTTCGCAAACCTCATCTCTCGGTCTGGTTGTTGCGGTGAGTATCGAATAATCGGCGCGGATATGCAAATGCCGGCGAGGAATTCTTGTGGCAAGGCAACCCAGGAACCTATCTCTAAGGAAAGCAGGAAGGCAGGAAATGGAAGGAGGATTCCTGATTTCCTGCTTTCCCAAGGAGAAAAAGAGTTCTCTCTAAGGAGAGCAGGAAGGCGGGAAATGGAAGGAGGATTCCTGATTTCCTGCTTTCCTAAGGAGAAAAAGAGTTCTCTCTAAGGAAAGCAGGAGGTCGGGAAAGGGACGG
>JAMCZD010000438.1:1977-5099 GCA_023473405.1 Candidatus Omnitrophota bacterium | reverse complement strand
TTTTCCGTGGATTTTCATATTCTTTCGCTTATTGGCCAGTTGCACTTGCCGGACTGCACCATAACAATCCGGGCTTACTCAACTGCTCCTGTTTGAATTTCTCGAATTTTATGAATTCAATGTGTCCTCCGAAAGCAGTAATGATCGCGCCTTTTACGTGTCGCTTACCGACGCCTTCCAATTGATCAGGAAGAGCGGAAGCATCATTGTAACATGAAATACCTCCCGCGGCAGCCAGGTCTTCATCAGGTTCCCATAAAACATAGGCCGTTGGTTTAAAAGAGCTTAGCTTAAAGCCGCGCCCTTTAGTTGAGAGATCGCCGTATCCGCATACAGCGCCGTTCATGACGTAAGTGGACAGTTTATTGGCTCGTTTTATATAGCGCTGCTTTACGTCATTGGTTTTATCCAATGGGCAGAAATATACCTTATTATTCTTTATAAAGTTCCACAACAAGCCGTCCTGCCAAGCACGGATTGGGTCTGTGTTGGAAAAGGGCGGCTTGGTTGGGTCTGGAACAGTACCGCCATAGGGCTTAAAAAGCCATCCCGTGTATGTCCAGGCCCAATTGGGCCAGGCCATCACGTCTTCGTTATCGTTGCAGTACATCATCATCGCGTAGGCCAACTGTTTGTTGTTGTTCACACAGTAGGTGCGTGAAGCTTTTTCCTTGGCAGCGGACAGCGCTGGTAAGAGCATGCTTGCCAGAATTGCGATAACTGCAATCACCACCAGGAGTTCAATAAGGGTGAAGCTAAACCATCCTGTTAATTGTCTCTGATGGGGATGTTCCGGGACAGAATTAGTCTGCTGGACAGTTTTCATGACTACCAGAATCTTCAAGGAGGTTTATGTCTATTCTCCTATGGTTTTCGTAAACGATAGAATCGGCTTCTTTCCGATGGAGCGATCGTAACGCTGTTAGACTCTACACCTGAGACGGACGTCCAGTCCGTGGCGGGAAATCCGGAAGCGCTTTCAAGGATGAAATCCACAAATGATTCGGGCCATGTAACTAACACGGTCCCGTCAGATTGACGTAGGGCGTTCAGCTCAGGAACCGCTGGAGATTCGATAACATGGACGACGGCATCGGTGAAGAGGTTGTATTTGGTAGCCAGGTAATTTGCCAAACTCATCCTTTCGGCCTCCGACAAAGCCCTGTTGTAAACGAGCAACTCGGCAATGTCGCCTTTCATTTGCGTTACCAGATCATTTCTTGAACCAATTCTTGGCGCTACTCCTCCGTCCACGGGTGTTACGGAAATGGTGCCGGAACCATTGGTTGCCCCATTCAAAAAATGGGTTATGGCTTGGCCTTCGGCTTCGACACCCAACATCGCAAATTCGCCGGCTGTTAAAGGACGAGTCGCTGTCACCGTGTCAAGATCGTTAGGCCCGCCTCTGATGAAAAACGGGAGACCGCTGGTTATCTGAATGCGGTATTCGTTTGGCGCCGCATTACCACTTGGCGTTTGTGCCCAAATCGCCCGCCAGACGTCGAAATCGTCACATTCAACCACGCAGAATATCGAAATATCTCCAGTGATGGTCAGGTCAGGTGCACCGTTAATGTCCAGATACTGAGTCGTGCCGTTAAAACGCACAACCGGATGCCCATTGATCACATTGGGTACCAGAACAGGAGCTATGCTATCCTCATACTGAGCCGCCACATAGCCCAAGCCAGATTGATCGGCCCATCCAGTCACGGCCCCTCCCGGATTCGTGGTTACTCCTGCATCCGCTTTGAGCCAAAGCTGCAGGCTGCTCGTAACGGTCATATTTGTGGATGCGCCCTCGCTCGCTACCTTGAGCGATACAGGGGCCGAAGTAGCGTTAAACCCGAGATTATCGACGGCCACAACAGTGAACGTGACCCGGCTATTCACGCTTCCGGCGGCTTGTTCAACTCTGACGGGCAATTGGTAGGGTGCGTTTGAAACGGAGGAAAGGAGGGCGCCGTTGGCATAGAAATCGACTCTTGCAACACTCCCATCCGAATCTTCCGAAGCGGCCGTCAGGACCAAGTCGGCCGGAGGAATTATCGTGTCTCCCGTTGCCATGTTGGTCAGATTGACAGAGGGTCGCTGGTTGGCCACTTGAAACAAAAGAATGCCATATTTAGCCATAAGATAATTCGCCAGGTCATCCTGCTCCTGACTCGAAATGGCGGCATCGAAAACCAGCAATTCAGCGATGTCGCCTTTCATTTGTGTTACCTGGTCATCGCGTGAGCCAATTCTGGGGGTCGACACCAAAGAGGCTTCGGGCGTAACAGTAATGACGCCGGTGCCGTTCGGCACCCCATTCATGAAATGAGTAATGTTTTGGCCGGCTGCCTCGACCCCGAGGACGGAATACTCACCTGCTTTCATGGCTCGAGCTCCACTCACTTGAATACTCTTGAATTGAGTGACGGACCCTCCCCGAATAAAAAGCGGAACTCCGGTGTCCCTCTGCAAGCGGTATTCATTGGGCCAGGCATTTCCCGCCTCGGTCTGGGCCCAAATAGCCCGCCAGACCCCGAAATCGTCGCATTTAGCCAGACAGAACAGGCTCATATCACCGGTAATAGCGAGGCCCGGGGAATTGAGGAAGTCCAAATACTGGGTTGTGCCATCAAAGCGTACCACCGAATGCCCGTTGACAGCGCTGGGGACAAGGAGAGGAGCCGAGCTTTCATTGGGCTGAGTCGCGATGTTGCCCTGTCCCGATTGGTCGGCCCAAGCGGTCACCGCGCCGGCGTCGTTTGTGGTCACACCGGAATCTGCTTTGAGCCAAAGTTTCAGCGCCGATCCTGGTGTATAATCGTGCGTTTGGCTTTCCACAAAATGGAGGTTTATAACGTCGGAATTAGTAGAAACTCCCAAGTTATCGATAGCGACAGCGGACAACATTAAGTCGCCCGGGGTTTTTATGCTGAGCGGCACGCTGTAAGGTTCCGCGGTGGCAGTGGCAATGAGCGTGCCATTGGCAAAAAACTGCACCTGGGAAATCAAGCCGTCAGGGTCCGAGGCCTCGGCCGTGACGACAATGTTAGTCGGGGTTGAATACGTGGTATTGTCGGCAGGCCCCGTCAACTCCACATTCGGGGGCAAAGTGAGTGGAGCTCGAGCCA
>JAMCZD010000438.1:0-1967 GCA_023473405.1 Candidatus Omnitrophota bacterium | reverse complement strand
CTCAAATACCTGCTTTCGTTCCGTTTCTTCCAAGGCGGTGTTGTAAACCAGGAGTTCGGCAATATCACCCTTCATTTGCGTCACCAGGTCGTTGCGTGATCCTATCCGCGGCGGCACGCCCTCGTCCTCCGGAGGGATACTGATGGTACCGGTGCCATTCGTCGCTCCATTCAAATAATGCGCGATTTCCTCACCGTTGGCTTCAACGGCAATCACCGCATATTCGCCCGCTACCATAGGCTGAGTCGCACTCACAGTCCCGATCGCAGCGGAACTGCCCCTTATAAAGAACGGAAGTCCGCTGCTTCGCTCAATGCGGTATTCATTGGGAGCGGCGTTGCCAGCTGGTGTTTGGGCCCAAATCGCTCGCCAGAGGTTGAAATCGTCACATTTTAACACGCAAAAAATGGTGATATTGCCCGTAATCGCCAGGCCTGGGGCATCGAAAATATCCAGATACCGGGTAGCGCCATCGAAGTGCACAACCGGATATCCCTTGATTGCATTGGGCGCCCATGATGGGGCCAGGCTTTCGTCAACCTGCGTCGCGACGTAGCCTTGTCCTGATTGGTCCCCCCAAGCGGTTACGGCACCGGCAGCGTTGGTGGTGACGCCGGCATCAGCTTCGAGCCATAACTGTAGGTTGTTGGTAACTGTCAGGGTCGGCGCGGATTGGCCTGGAGCCTGGATTGCCGCGCCCGCGAATACCAAACCCGCCAATGGAAGAACGAGAATTAGTTGGGGAGTTTTCATAGTACATTAATAGGGTCACATAATGTAGAGAGGAAAAATCCCGCAGAGATTACAGGCCCGCGGAGGTTTTTTTGCCGGAAGGCGACATCTTCCCATCCCCGTGATTGCGGCTGGCGCTGGGGGAGCGGCCAGATCCCAACCAGGGGCTGTCTGGTTCGGCTTCGGCGTCCGCAATTTGGGCAAGCGAAGGCGCGTACCACAGCCGGGTACCCTTGCCGTCAGCCCAGGTCCTTTCCGCTGCCAACGCGCTGCCATCGGGTGAAAAAGACAGTGACACGGTGGTTACCAAATCCTCGCGACGCTCATCAAAGGTCGCCAACTCACGGTGAGTGGCGATATGCCAAAGTCGCAGGGTCCGATCGCTGGAGATGGTCGCCAGGGTTTTTCCGTCCGGGCTAAAGGCAAGCGAGCTGACGGCGCGCTTATGCCCCACCAAGACGCCGACTTGCCGACCCGCCGGCATCGCCAGGAGGCACACGGTGCCTTCCCATGTCCCCACTGCCAGCAGCCGCCCATCCGGCGACCAAGCCAGCGAGCACTGGTGCATGCCTTGGCCGTATAAAATCGTCTCTGGACGCACAGTATTCCCCCCGATTTTCCATGCTCGGAGGCTCCGGCCCGGTTCCGCTTCGGTGACGAGCATCGCGCCGTCTGGAGAAAAGGCCAGCGGTGGGGTGGAGTTCGTGAGCAACCATCTGCGCCAGCCCCCTGGCAATTGCCAGACCGTCACTGTTTGATTGGAAGTGACCGTGGCAAGAAGTCGGCTTTTTGGCGCGAAGGCGACGCTCCGCTCCAAGCTCCCAACCGAGCAAAGCAACTGGTGCGTTCGCAAATCCCAAAGCTCGATCTTGCGTTCGGCGGGCACAAATAGGCCCGCTGTGTGCCCATCGCTGAACAGGTTTCCGAGGAAGGGCTCGTATCGGCTCCTCGCGCCAAGGTCCGAATACTCCTGAGCACTCAAGAGCTGAAGGGACTTCGGATTGTAAGCGAGCATTCCGCTGTTTATTGACGAAGCGATCAGACACCCATCAGAATTGAATCCCAACGAATCGACGCCGCGCAGAACAGTGTCCTGGCAGGGTTTGCGTTCAGCATCCCATATTTTGACGGCACCATCTTTACCAACGGAAGCCAAGAGCCTTCCGTTGGGCGAAAACATCACATCCCAGACTTCATCCTTGTGGCCCTTGAACGTCCGGATGAGCTCTCCGGTT
>JAMCZD010000536.1 GCA_023473405.1 Candidatus Omnitrophota bacterium | reverse complement strand
ACAGGCGCCGGGCGAGCTGATTTACCTCAACCTGCCCAATCGCCCCCGCGGCGGACGCGACACCATCGCCCCGCAACCGCCCGCCCGCGTGCTGTCCCGCCGCGAAACAAATATCGGGCACAGCGGTGTGGGTATTTATTGGTCGCCTGGATCGGATAACAACTGGATCAGTTATTACGAGATACGGCGCGGCGAAAAGCTATTAGGCAAGGCCAGCACCGGCACTTATTATTTCGACCATTCCGATGGCTGGGACCCGGCGGCGGTCTACTCGGTTCGAACGGTGGACGGCGACGGCAATCTGAGCGCATGGCAGTCCGCTGAACCAATCGCCAATGAACCATTGACGGCTGAGGTGCTGGGCGCGCACTTCCCCGAGGCTGGCCGCGAAGGTTGGCGGGCCGAAACCACCACCGATTGCCAAAACTTCGAGCCCATGCACTGGGTGCCGCGCGCCAAATGGCCATCGGCCGATTTGGGCGGGACCACTATCCAGCCCGGCGGAGCGGAAGGTTATTGGGAAGGGGCCGGCCAGGCTCGCGTTGGACGCGGCTGGCAACAGGCCTCTCGCGGTGTCGCTTGCGTCCGCACCTGGACCGCTCCGCAGTCCGGCACCATCCGCGTGGTCGGGCGTGCCATGAAAGATTACTATCATCGAAGCCAGGGCGGCCCATTGCGTATCCGGATTCTGCTGGGGACCCAGCCGGTCTGGCCCAAGGACGATTGGGCCGTGGTGCCGGCGAATGATCTGAATGGTGTGTCTCATGATTTCAAGCTGGACGTGCTGGCCGGTGAAACGGTTCATTTCGTTCTCGATAAAGGCAGTTTGCCGGAGCAGGACTTGCTGGCCTGGATGCCGCGAATCATTTATGCAACCGCTCCTTCCCAGGCTTCGTCCCCCACTGTCGTCCGCATCCGCTGCGGCGCCAGCGAACCTTATACTGATTGGGACGGCAATCGCTGGTCCGCGGACCGCTGCTTCGAGGGTGGACATTCCGTTGCGGCGTCCGATGATTTGACTCCGGCCCTGGGCTGGCTGGACGACGCCGCGCTATATCAAACCGGACGCGCCGGAACCCGGTTCACCTATTCCATCCCGGTCCCGCCCGGATTGTATTGTCTGCGGCTCAAGTTTGCCGAGACCCAGTATGATTACTTCTTCCAACGCCCGTTCGACCTGAGCATCAACGGGCGGTCGGTGTTGCGGAATTTTGACATCTGCCAGGCGGCTCGAGGTCCCCGCCGCGCCTACGACCGCGTGTTCCGGTACCTGGTTCCCGACGCCTCCGGGCAGTTGGTGTTGACGTTCACCGGCGGTTGGGAGCCCGAGCAGGAATCGAAAGAGGCGTTGGTGCAGGCCATCGAGGTTCTGCCGGAAGAAAAGTCCGTTATCCGGATCGATGCCGGATCGGACCGGGATTTTGTGGATTGGAACGGCTACGTGTGGCATGCCGACAAACAATTCGAGGGCGGCAAGACGGTCAGCTCGGAAGGGGCAGTCGAGCAGGCCTCACCGACCTTGTACGACCAACGGCTGTATCAAACCGCCCGGAGCGGCAAATCGTTCCATTACAGCTTCAACGTGTCACCGGGACTCTACGCGGTTCACTTGAAGTTTGCCGAGCTATGGCTCAAAGAACCAGGTCTGCGTCCGATGAACATCGAGATTAATCACCGGTTGGTCCGGCAGTCATGGGACCCCGGCCAGGCGTCCGATAAACTCGGCCGCGCCGCCGATATCCGCGCCGAAGACGTTACGCCGGACAAGGACGGCAAGATCAGTATCCAGATCAACGCCGCTGGCGCAAATGACGCCATTCTCCAGGGTATCGAGATTGAATAATTAGGTAGATGCCAAGGCAGGGACGCTTTCCACAGCGTCCCTGATTTCTCTTGGGCGCGTTCCCAGAAGAAGCAAATGGGACGCAATTGAAGTCCCTGTCGGAACAGGTCCCTACCAGCGGGCAATGCGGCTGTCCAACTGGAAAAGCTGGCCCGAGACGTTTTCAAGCGTCGCCAGAAAGCAGACAAATCGTGACACCTCAGCCACGGTGTTGGTCCGGCCCAGGACATTATCCGAGATGAGCCGGGCGAGTTGGTCCGGAGCAAGCTTGGAAGTCATGCGAGTAGCCAGGATACCCGGCAGAACGGCATTAAACCGAATGTTGCCTGGACCGGTTTCGCGAGCCAAGGATTCCGTCAGACCAAGCAAACCGGCTTTGGCGGCGGCGTAGTTGGACTGACCGACGGCCCCGACGCGCCCGGAGAAGGAAGCGATGTTGATGATCTGTCCCTCGCGCTGGCGGAGCATGGCCGGCAGGACTGATTGCGCGCATAGAAAGGCGCCTTTGAGGTTGACAGATAAAACACGGTCCCAGTCAGGCTCGCTCATTTGTCCGGCCCATCGGTCGGCGGTAAGCCCGGCATTGTTGATGAGCAGGTCGATCCGGCCCCAGCGCGCCAGAATCCGGTCGCAAACGGATTGAACCTGGGACTTGACGGTTACGTCCAGTGAAACGGGCCAGACATGGTCAGTGGGCGGTTCGAAGGTTGTTTGATGGTAAGCTGCCGCTATGGCCCAGCCTTGGGCGGCAAAGGCATCGACTAATCCCCGTCCCAACCCGCCGGCAGCACCGGTGATCCAGACTACGCGAGCCGTTGATTTCGAGGCAGCCACGATACGGTTTTCAATTTGCAGCCCAACGCCCGCCGATCATGGAAGCGATCAAGCCGCCCGAATGTTGCGCAATGCCCTCATAGACCTGGGCTGGGCTGCCCCGATACGGCAAGGCGATCAGGTCGGCCCAAACGCCTGGGCGGAGCTCGCCTATTTTGCCCTCGAGGCCGAGGGCCTTGGCGCCGTTTATCGTGGCCATGCGGACGATGGTTTCCATGAGCAACTCCGGGTGCGCGGCAGAAAGCGCGCGCATCTCATGAAACATGTCCAGTTCCAAGCGGACGCCCGCTGGTTGGTTCACTGTGGCCAGGCTGTCGGTTCCCAGGCAGATATTCACCCCCGCGTTGCTTAGGTCGCCGTGTGGAAATGGCGCGTGTCGAAAATAGGCGTGACTGCGCGGGCAATGCACCACGCTGACACCCCGCCGGGCCAGGAGGTCAGCGTCGCCGGGGGCAAGGTAGTTCACGTGGGCAGCCAGAAGACAGGGGCCAAGGACTCGATTGGCTTCAAGATGCTGCACCGGCGATCCTCGGCCGCAATCGCTCATGTCACGTTGATTCTTCAACCATTCAAAGAGGGGACCGCCCTGGTGCATGAACATCTCGAACTCCTCTTCCGATTCAGCCACGTGACTGGCCAGCCGCCATTGCCATTTGCGCGCCATGCGAACACTGAGTCGGAGCAGTTTCGAGGTGGTTGAATAAGGGGCATGCGGTGAAAGACCGATCCTGCCTCCGGCGGTCTCGAAAAACCGAACCTGGTCGAGCACCGGGCGAATCACATCCGAGGCGGGGATTTCCTTCTTGATGCCGATCAGCTCGAGGAATGAAAAAATCCGCAGAGGGAATCGACCGGCTGTTTCAGGCAGGAGAGCCGGCACGGCCTCCATGTCCGCCACGGTAGTCACGCCCGAGCGCACCAGCATTTGCGCGCCCGCCGCCCAGGATTGCGCATAGTTAGTCATCGACCAGCCGGCCTTATGTGTCATGATGGCCTGAATCCATCCGGTAAAGGTCTTGGTCGGGCCGATACGCCCGGCCAAATGGGTGTAATCCATATGACAATGGGCATTGACCAAACCCGGAAGCAGGACCGCGTCGCCCAAATCAATTACCGGCTCTTCAAGAGAAGACACCACAGTTTCCCAAGGCCCAATCGCAATCACGCGATCGCCGGAAATCCGAACGCATCCGTTATCGATCGGAGGACGCGAAATGGGCGCCACCATGCGCGAGCGCAGAATCATGGCCTGGTTATCGGCGGGACCGGGGCCTCAGATGGCCGCCTGCTGTCGCTGCTGCTTGCTGCGGGCGGGGCTGGAGTGCTTGCGCGCCTTGTATTTGCTTTGGCGCTTGCGGATTTGCTGTTCAATTTTCTTGATAACCAGATCGATAGCCGAATAGAGATCGCTCTCGGAGTCCTCAGCAAAAAAATCGGGGCCGGGCATGGTTAGGCGGACGGAACAGGAAAACTGGCGCTCGGGCACTCGGGTGTGGTCATGTTCCAGGGTCACCCGCGCATCAATAGCAAAACGATTCAGATGATCGAGTTTCTGAATCTTGTTTTCTATGTGCTCTTCGATGGCCTTGGTCAGAGTCACGTTATGCGTGGTGAGGACTATTTTCATAATACGTAGAATGACACAAATTTCAAAAAATTCAAGTCAAACCCGTGGCAGTCGACTTGCGTCCGCTCGGTCCCAATGGCCCTACCTCTTCCACCTTACTCCCCAAATCGTGGGTATCCCACAGTCCGGGGAGTAAGGTGCGGCAGGGCCGCGCTGGCCGCATCTTCCGGCGGAAGCGATCAGCTCCGCAAGACCCGCCGGCGATGTTTGGCAAACAACGCGCGCAAAGCCAGCGACATGTCATCCTGCAGTGACTGCAATTCACGATAAACGGCAGCCGATTTTTCGTCCGGATGGGCGGACTCGGCGGGGTTCAGATGGACGAACTGGTCGGTGATCTCGCTGATCGAAGCGTCCTCGCCGTGCTGCCGGCGCCAAGACCAGAGTGCCTGAAGAGCCGCCCCGAAAGCCGCCCCTTCGCTGACCTTCAGGGTTACCACTTCGGCGTTGAACACATCGGCCATGATCTGCCGCCAGATTTTGGATTTGGCACCGCCGCCAGTGGCGCGGATTTGGGTTGGTTTGACCCCCAGCTCAGCCAGGCGGCGCAGGCCGTAATTCATGCCCAGGGTGGCGCCTTCCATGGCTGCGCGGGCCAGGTTATCGGGGGCGAATGACCGTTGGTTGACCCCGAGGAAAACGCCGGTCCCGTCCGGTACGTTCGGGGTGCGCTCGCCCTCCAGGTACGGGAGAAGCAATACTCCTTCGGCACCGGCGGGCGCTCGAGCAACCATCCGGTCCAACTCCTTCAGGTCCAATCCAAGGCAGTTGCGGACCATCTCGGTGGCCACGGCCACG
>JAMCZD010000433.1 GCA_023473405.1 Candidatus Omnitrophota bacterium | reverse complement strand
CAAGCCGGCAGACCAGTTTCATGGACGGCCCTATATCTACCCGCAGCCAGCCGGCTTATCCAAAACGACACTCGCGCGGACTTTGTCACTGGCCCTGGGGTCTGTGGAACGAGTTCCGCCCGGGGGCTTGACACTGGTTTGCGACAATGGATAAGCTCGTTTAAAAACTTATAGGCCAACAACGATATCCGCTTATTCTCAGCTTCAACAACCGGTCCGAAAAATGGACTGCGCGCCTCGGCGGGCGCGTTCCAAGGTTATCGCAGCAATGACTCCCCCCATGAAATCCAGAACCCAAAACCGCAGACTCCACCTGAATAGAGACAACCAGATTCGAAGTGTTACCGCCCTGGCGGCGATGGCGCTGTGGGGCACTTTCGCCTGCGGCGGAGCGATGTCCACTAATGTCAACTGGAAGGCCGACGCCACGCTCAAGGAGACCTACGACAGCAACGTTTATCTCCAGGACCAGGGGCCGGCGGACCATGTGCCGGGGGCTGTTCCAGCCAAGAAAGGTTCATTTATGACGACCGTTTCGCCGCGGTTGTTCCTGGATTACACCGCGTGCCCGGCCTTTCATGCGGGGCTTTCCTACACTCCGGACTATAACTGGTATCACGAGGCGCCTTCGGAAGACAACATGGCGCACCGGTGGGGGTTGAACCTTGGCGGCGACGTGGCTGGAGCGGTGTGGAACCAACAGAACAGTTTCACCTATATTGACGGGAGCAGGGAAGGTCTCATCTTTGGCCGGCCGGGCGATGTGCCCGCCATCGGCGGCGTCCCTCTGCGCGACCGGCGGGCTGCCTTCATCTATAAAGGCGGATTCGGCCTCACGGAGACCTTTGGCAAATGGATGGTCCGCCCCGTGGCGTCGGCCCTCGTCCAGGATTTCATGACCTATTTGCGCGAGAATCCCCCCGACGCCGTCTATGAAAACTACATCCCCCGCCAGGACATCAACGGCGGACTCGATGCCGGTTACGAAGTTGCCGGAAACCTGCGCGCGGTGTTGGGCTATCGCTACGGACGGCAGGACCAATTTGACGGGCCATTCGGTCCGGGAGGAACCATCATCCGCAGCCCATACGGCAACTCCTACCACCGCGTGCTGGCGGGTGCCGAGGGCGCGCCGTTCGATTGGCTGAAGCTTAGCGTGCTCGCCGGACCCGACATCCGCCAGTTCGACCATTCGATCCCCGGCTTCGACGCCGATGAGATGCTGTATTATGTGAACGGTTCGATAACCTTCATTCCGTCCCGGCAGGACAGCATCACGTTCTCGAACGTGCGCTACGAGCAACCGGCTTTCTCGAGCTTCAGCATGTATGAGGACGTCACCTACAGTCTCAATTGGAACCACCGGTTCGATGACCACTGGGCCGCAGGCGCCGGTTTCCGCCTTTACATAGGCGACTGGCAGGCGCCGGTGAGCCGGGAGGATTGGATATATACGCCCAGCGTTGACCTGACCTACCGATACAACGAACACTTAAGCGCCGAGCTCGCCTATTCTTATGATTGGGCGGAAAACATGGCCGGCGTTGCCCCGGGGCAAACGTTCTACGCCGATGGACGCGAATTCACCCGGCACCTGGTTACGCTTGGGCTGCGTTACGCGCTCTGAGGCTGATAGCTGATAGCTAATGGCTGATGGCTGATGGCTAATGGCTGATAGCTGATGGCTAATGGCTAACAGCCGTCGGGGCGGGATACGCGGGCCGATACATAATCGGCATCGGGGAGGGCTCGTTTTTTTACCTCGACCGTCACCTTTTGGGGTCTGAATTCATGCAAGAGCCACTCGGCGAGATCGACTGCGAGTTTCTCGATCAGTTTCCAGTTCCGGTTTTCTCCCCAGCGCGGCAGGCGTTGGGCGACGTCGAAATAATCAATGGTGCGGATCAAATCATCCGTCTGGCTGGCGGGGGTAAAATCGAAAAACAACTCGACGGCGATCAGTAATTGTTGCGGGTGCGAGCGTTCTTCCTCGGTGACTCCAACTCGGAACCACACAGCGATGTCGCGGATGGTGATTTTGTCCATGGATCAAACGTTCACTTCTTTTTCGACCGCAGCCAGGAGGTTTATGGTGGGCTGATTCAGAGGCAATCGCCGGGCCTCTTCGGGGCGGACCCAACGGAACTCACGCGCTTCGGAATTGAGGATAACTCGAGGTTCACCCCGGCAGCGACACCAATAATTCAGCAGGACGAAATGTGCTTCGCGATAAAACTCGGGCGAGCGGATGCAATCCTGCGCGAGCACGAAACGCACGGAATCAATATCGAGGTTGGTTTCCTCTTTGATTTCGCGGCGGAGGGCCTCCTCGGCGGTCTCGCCGAACTGTATTTTGCCTCCGGGGATGCCCCATCGGTTTGACCACTTGGCGGTGCGAACCATCAAGACCTGATCGTCCTGGTTAAATATCAAGGCACCGACGGTAACGATCGGGTGCAGGGCCTTTCCCCGGCGGGCGGGGGAGGGTTGAGGCCTGATCTCGAGGCCATTGTTTTCCAGAATCTCGCGCAACTCGCCCAAGTGCTCGACGATGAGGTCGGGCTTGCTGGCGCGCAACTGGGCCAACCCGTTGTAGCCGGTCAAGACGGCGCACGAATGGATACGTCCGCACTTGGCAGTCTCGATGTCGTGTTGCATATCCCCGATGAACAACGTTTCGCCGGGGATCAAGTGATCTTGATCAAGCAGTTCGAGTATCTTTTTTCGCTTGTCCCGCACCTCGAGGTAGGCCTGCTCGAAAAACGACGCGAACCCAACCGCCGCGGCCTGCGGATGGAAATATTCACTTCGCACCGTGCTCAGCACAAACATGCGCAATCCGCGGCTCTGGCAAAACTCGAGGAACTCGCGGGCATGCCGGATAGCGCGCACGGAATCGGTGATGCGGCGAAAGGAGGCGTGAAACCACTGTTCGAGCTGGGGCAAAGGGACATGGGGGACAAACCGCTCGTAAAAATCCTTGAACGGCAGGCAGAACTCCTCCTGGAATTGGGCCAGGGTGATCTCCGGAACGCCGGCCTTGACAAAGGCCTCGTTGGAAGCCTGCCACACGGCGGGCAGGTCATCCACCAAGGTGCCCGACCAGTCGAAAATGATGTTGCGAATCACCTGGCTAGTGTAACGTAATTCGGCCGGCAGACAATGGTCGAAGCGTAAGAAGGCGCGGCGCATCGATCGCAACGCCCGTACCAGAGCGATAACCAGGCCTTGGCCTGCGCAACTCGCCGGCATGGACGCCCGCGCCACAGGTCCGCCGGACTGGTTTGCTGGCGGGGCGGTCGAAATTACCGCTTGATTGAAGGCGGGCGAAAACTTATATTGCGCGCTCTTTTAGAGTGGAATTTATATATGCGACGACCCAAAGGAAATAAGACACGGAAGGCTGTAGCCAAGCGTTTCAAGGTGACGGCCACGGGCAAGTTGATGCGCCCGCGCGGCGGCAAACGCCATTTGCTGGCCTCGAAAAGCCCTAAACGCCGGCGGTCACTTGGCACCATGCAGGTAGTCGATCCAACCGATGCCTACCGCGTGAAATCGAATCTTCCTTTCAGTCATTAGGCCGGATAGGTTCGAATGCGCCGAGCCAGACAGTGGCTCGAGCCAACCGTGAGTTTTAGAATTTTTCATTTATGCGAGCTACCAATTCTCCCGCATCCCGCAAACGCCGCAACCGCATGCTGCAAGCCGCGAAGGGCTTCCGGATGCGCCGGTCCAAGCTGTATCGTTATGCATCCGACGCCGTCGATCATGGGAGGCAATACGCCTACCGGGATCGCCGGACACGGAAACGCGATTTCCGCGCCCTTTGGCAGGTCCGCATCAACGCGGCTGCCCGCGCCGCGGGAATTACCTACAGCCGTTTGATCGAAGGGCTGAAGGCTGCCCAAATTGCCTTGGACCGCAAGATGCTGGCCGACCTGGCGGCGACCGATGCCGTTGCCTTCGGCGAGGTGGTCAAGCAGGCTCAGGAAGCGTTGAAGGCCAAGGCGGCTGCCGTCAAGGCATGAGCCAATCGAGGACCAAGACCGCACGCCGCGGAACGATTCCGTCCGCGCGAACCGTCTCCAGGTTGGGCATGAGTTAGGGTCGGCGCCGGTCCGGGGGTCGCCCATTGTCTTCAATCCGATCCTCCGAGGATTATGTCTGCTTTTGTTGATCAAATTGAACCGCTCAAGAAGGCGGCGTTGGCTGAGTTGCAGGCGTCCGCTGAACTCGGCGCCTTGGAACAGACCCGCATCCAATACCTGGGGCTCAACGGCAAGTTCACCGCCCTCATGAAGCAGCTTGGCACCCTGCCCAAGGAAGAGAGACCGGGTGCGGGCAAATTGGTCAATCAATGCAAGGCCGAGCTCGAAGCCGCTTTGGCGGACCGCCGGGCTCAGCTCGAACTCGAAGCCGCTTTGCCGAAGGTCCCCTCCGATTTCACCCTGCCAGGCAGACGCCGTCCGTTGGGCAAGTTGCATCCGTTGACCCGGGTGACGGAGGACGTGGTGCGCAGCTTTCGCAAGCTGGGATTTGCGGTGGCCGATGGGCCGGAGATCGAGGATGAGTATCACTGTTTCGACGCGCTGAATACCCCCGCCGACCATCCCGCGCGGGACACACAGGACACCTTTTACCTCGCCTCGGCGCCTTCTTCGAGTGCCGCTGATTCGAATCGCCTGCTGCTGCGCACTCATACCTCATCCGTCCAAATCCGCGTGATGGAGAAACAAGCGCCCCCGGTCCGGATCATTGTTCCCGGCCGGGTTTACCGCCGCGACAATGCGGATGCGACGCACAACCCGACCTTTCAGCAGATCGAGGGGCTTTACGTTGACCGCAATGTCACAGTAGGCGACTTGAAAGGAACGGTTGAATTTGTGTTCCGCGAGGTCCTGGGCTCCGACGTCAAGTTGCGCTTCCGCCCCCATTATTTCTCCTACACCGAACCGAGTTACGAGATCGATTTTTCAAGCCCCGTGGTCCGGAGGATGGGCAAGGAATGGCTCGAGCTGGCCGGTTGCGGCATGGTTCATCCCCGGGTCTTCGAAAACGTCGGTTACGATCCCGAGGTCTGGACCGGTTGGGCGTTTGGATTTGGCAAGA
>JAMCZD010000412.1:1561-5136 GCA_023473405.1 Candidatus Omnitrophota bacterium | reverse complement strand
GGATCGAAGCCCGTGGGTCGCACGATGAGTGCTCCCACCAATCCCATCTCGATCTGCAGGTCTGGTCGCGTGCCACTGTGATACATATAAGTCCCCGGTTGGCTGGCGGTGAACTGATAACGCACTACTCCGCCTCCGGAACCATCGAGCTGAGCCGGGGCTGCCTCGCGCGTCAGCAGGCCATTCAGTGTCGAGCCGCCCAGAGTCGAGAAAGTCACGCCCGATTGGCCCGGAAAGACGATCGAGGCCGGAACGGGCAGTTTGTTCGTGAGGGTGACGGTGACCGTGGCGCCCTGATTTGCTATCAAGGTTGGACCTGAGTATTGGGCGCCATTGGTGCCGTAACCCCAGAAGTAGAGGCTATTGCCTTCCGGAGTGCTGAGGTTGCCAGGCGCAGCTACAAGGTTGAAGTTGGGACCGGTGATTCCGTCAATCAAGTGGCCTTGGGCCAGACCCGAGCCGGTCGCGCCCATGAGCAGCAGGGCCATCACGGCCAGACTGGAGTTGAGGGGGTGCAAGGTTATTGTGTTCATGATATTTCTTTCTCTTTGCTGAATTGGAGTCATAGCCGTAGTCAACTAGGGAGCGGTAATCACGATCTCGGTCATCGCGCCGCCGTAATCCTCGGTGTTATTGGACAACATGTTCAGGCGGGTGGTGTAGAGCAGGTAAGTTCCCGGTGCTACGCCCGCAGTGTTCAGAATGACATCGGTGGTTTCACCGCCGCCAATCGTGATCGAGGTAGTGTCGTAGTAGAGGTTTTTGCCCAGGAGAGGTCCGGTCCCGTCCGGGTCCATCCCGCGCAAGAGTCGCGCGTCCTTGGCTACCACTTTCATGGGGATGCCCAGCACAGTAAAGGTGTGGTAGTCCGTCTCGGACACGTTGGAGAGGCGCAGGAGAATTTTCTGGCCTTGTGTTGCTGTAACCAGTGAAGTGGTCTTCTGGGAAGTAACCCCATGGTCATTCGAGGCCGGTGCCGGCAACGGACCGGGAACGATAGTGTCCGGATAACCGCGGCCATTGAGCAATGGGTAATCATCCTTCAGCGCGGCGAACGGGAGCGGCTGCACGGCGATATGCTGCTCGTGGAAGTTCCGGTCAAAACCGGTGACCTGTATCGGGGCCTCGACGTCGTAATAGGTCGAGCCGTCCTGGTCATTGTAGGCATACTTGTAACCGGTGTGGTGGATGAAACCATTCAGGTCGGCGCCGTCGGGTAGGTTATTCTGCTTGGGCAGGACGTAGAGATTCCCGATCATGCCCATTTGCATATGCTCGGTTGCCTCGACGTGGCAGTGATAGAAGTAAGTGCCCGGCTCGACGATTCGGTAGTAATACCTGAGAGTGCCGCCCATACCGATGGCGATTGAAGCCATCGGCTCGCCGTCGAAGATCGAGGCCGCGTTGGGGAAGCCATGGAAGTGGACCGTGTGCGGATCGAAGAGGTCGGGCCGCATCATCATGCCGGCATTCGAAAGGTCAAGGTAGGCGTGCTGGCCTTCCTTGAAGACCATGGTAGGCGCGGAGAGGTTGCCGCCAAGCATCCCCTCGGTCAACACCGCCGGGCCAATCTGGCGGAGAATCGCTTCCTGTTCCGCCTGGGTGGGTTTCGACGCGGCCAGCGCCGTCATGTCGGTTACGGTCTTAGTCGCATCCGTAAAACCGAAGGTGTAGAGGTCGGTCCCGTCGGCCATGGTGGCCCAGCCGTCCCCGGCACTGAGCTGATAGTAGGCAACGTCATTGGCTGGATTCCCGTCGCCGTCGCTGTCCACCATTGGCTCGGGATCGAGCAACGGATTCAGCGGGTCTCCGGGCAGCGGATTCAGGTAGAGAGGGGGAACCTCGGGTCCAGGGGGAATTCCTGCCCCATTGGCCACGGCAATTACCGGTGGAGCCGCGCCGGTCGCGGTTGGTCCGACGAGCGCCACTGCGACCGCGGGCGCGGCGGGTGGAATAATGCTCGGATTAGCAGCGCTGTATTGGTCGGCACCGATATCGGGTGTGGCCAGGACACGCGCCTCGCGATCGAAGTCAATAGCGAGTTCCGGCACGGCCGCTACGTCGCCACCAGTACCGATCGCCGGCGAGGTGTTCTGCACGTGGTAGTTCGCCAGCGGGTTACCGTTGGGAAGATAGATGCTGATCGGGTCAAGGCGGACGGAGAGATTGTTGCCGGCCTCATCGATGACCACGGCAGCATATAGATTGTTGATTTGCTGGTTCACGAACAACGGGTTGACTTTTTGATTGTGGGTCGTTCCCAGCGGACCATAACCCGGTGTGCCCGGCGAGAGTATGCAGTAGGTCGGGTGCAACGTCCCGCCGCCCTCCGCCACTTCCAAATCCACGTATGCGCTCGACGGATTGGGAACCAGGTCGTTAAGCGCTCGTTCGAAGTAGAAGGACCGGTTGTGGAAGAAGATATTGTTCTTCAATTCAGGATCACAGAATGTCTGCCGGGACTGCAAGGCCAAGGTAGCGGTGTGCTGATGCGATACAAGACCGGCGCCCTGCGGGGTCGAGGTCGTTGAATCGGCTTGGAAGGCGGCTATGGCCGTGGCGGTGCTGTCGTTCCAAGCGATGGTGTTGTTGAGGATGCGCACTCGAGTGGCGTCCTGCAGGGAGATACCGCCGGCAGAATAACCGGCCACGTTGTTGACGATAATGTTATTGAGAATATCCAACGCGTACCAGTCGGCTGGGTTAGCGCTGGCCGTGACATCCGCGCCGTTGATGCCGGCGGCGCGAATCCCGCCGCCGTGGCCGGCGCCCGCCAGGTTGCCCTGAATCAGGTTGTTGATGACGGTCACCGAGCCTGAGCCATCGCTCAGGGCGCCGCCGACCGGCACATCACCTGCGATGAAGATGCCGCCGCCGTCGCCACTCACGGCAACGCCAGGCGCCGGGACGCCATAGAACACCTCGTTGAAGGCGATCACGTTGTTGGCGATCAAACCGCCTGGGCTGCGGCCCTCGTGGCCAATGCCACCGCCACTGCCGCGGGTGAAGTTGCCCATGATATAGTTGTTCCGGATTTTGTAGCCGGTCGCACCGTTGAAGACGCCGATGCCGCCGGCACCGTTAACGCCGCCATTCTGGAAGATTTGGTTATACCTCGATGGTCACGCACGGGTTATTGTAGAGAGTGCCGGGTTGGGCCTGTTCGCCCAAGGCTATGCCGCCGCATAAACTGCCCTGGTTGCCGATGACGCGGTTGTTGCTGATGCGGAGGTTGGCTGCCTGGTCCCAAACTCCAATACCGCCGCCGGCAATTGCTCCCTTGATCTGGAAGCCGTCTATGCGGGACTCAGCCGCTGTGAAATCCGAGGCGTAAGCCCCGATTCCATTGCCAAGCACCATGATGCCCGGGGCTTCATTTGCGGTGAATGGATCGCCCCCAAGTATGGCTGCCGCTTTGGCATGCCATACCGTCAAACGTTCGGCCGGGACCGGGTTGGCGTTGATCACCGTGCCCAGGCCAGCTCCTTGAAGGCGCAGCGGTTTCCACAGAATAGGATTCTCGTTGTAGTCCCAAGGACTCGCCGGAACAATGACCAGGTCGCCGGGACTCGCGG
>JAMCZD010000412.1:0-1551 GCA_023473405.1 Candidatus Omnitrophota bacterium | reverse complement strand
AAAAGCGGGTCCACCGGCGTCACGACATAGACAGCGGAAGTGTCACTGGCTGAACCGCGGGTGAGAGTGACCCCGATGGGCGTCGTATTCCCGTTATTTCGGGTAACCATGATTTGGCCGGAAGCACCTGCTGCCAGCGTGTTCTCGATCCGCACCCGGATGCGGATGTTGTTCCAGGAGACAATATCCGCCTCGGGAACCGGCACACCGCCGATCGTTACCACAGCACCGTCGCCTACGGTGTGGGTTCCGAAGCCGAAGTTGCGACTGATCGTGGCCGAGAGTGGTGAACCGTTCGTGTAATTTGGATTCGGCACCTGGACCAGCCCCAGCGAGGTGATGTTGACGATGCGGCTGGCAGCAGTGCCGCCGGACGGCACATACGGGCCAGGCACGGTCGGGGTGGCCACCGGTCCCACAGTAACGTCTTTGATGACCGGGGTTAAGTTCGGCGGCTCGACATCGAGCTGTTTATTCGGACCTCCGACAAAACCGGCGACCGGCACGATGGGAGTGTCGGCATACAAAAACGTGGCGGGATAGTAGTGCAACGTCCATGGCGTGGTGGCAAAGGCCGGATTGTAGTTCGGGTCCGGGATGCGATTGCCCGGATTGCCCGGGTCGGGCATTGTGGGATCATTGAGGATCATGGTCAGCATGTTTGGCGCAAACCCGCTCGGCATTGGAATGGCCGCGCTGATGCTCGAGGGCAACAGCGCTTCATAGCTGCCGTATTCGTCCGAGTAAGTGCGCGCGACTTCGTGGCCCGCCCAATCGCGGAATGAAATGGGCAACCAGCCTGGGGAGGCTTTTTCGCCGAAGATCGGAGTTTGAGCGTTGAACTCGGCCGTGAGGTCATTCAAGACAAAACCCACCACGCGGGTTGCCTTTGGAACCTCGGTGTAAACGTGGAAGTCGGCCGCGGCGTTCTTACCGTCTGCCACGCGAACCCATTTCATGTCCGCGATGGGACGTTCCCGGCCGGCAAAGGTGCAAGGAATCTGCTGGTCCGGGAACAGGCTAAGATAGGGTGGCACGGTGAACAGGTTGGGCTGGGACTGCCGTTCCACCGGGAGTATATTCTGCAGGGAAGTATCGCCGAAGTGATTCGTCGGCGTGCCCACCAGTTCCGGAGCCAGCAATAGCTTGCTCGGTTTGTAAGCGTCGCCAAACACCACGTTGAAACTCTCCTCGGTCTGGATCAGATAACCCGGAGGCGGGCAGGCTTGAACAATATACATGCCGGGTTTCAGGTAATTAACCGGCCCGATTCCCAACGCCAGGTCTGCCGCCATGCCGTCCGGATAGTAGGACCCAAACAAGTAACCGCCGTCAAAGACCCCTTCGCGAACCTGGTTCCACGTTGCGTAATTGTCGCTGCCGACGATCGGCTTGCCCAGGATGACCGGCGGATTCGTCTGTTGTGATCCGGTGGGCGGGCTGTCGTCCCAACTATCGGTCCAGACGATTTGAATCGCGTCACCCGGATCGAAGACACCGTTATTGTTGCGGTCCACGTCTTCGGGACCGGGGAGAGTTTCAACGTGGTGT
>JAMCZD010000041.1 GCA_023473405.1 Candidatus Omnitrophota bacterium | reverse complement strand
GGCGCGAAGCTCTATCATTTCCCCATCCAGCTTGGCGAATTGAAATTCGAGAAGGCGGCAATTCACTTTAGCGACCAATCGATCGATCCGCCGTGCACCTTCGACCTTCAGCAGTTCAGCGGGACGATCAAAGGCCTGTCCACCCAATCCGACTCGGTCGCCAATGTGGATGTCGCAGGCAGAGTGGACGAGGCGTCGCCGTTCGCATTGCGCGGCACGATGAATCCCTTGGCGCACGACCTATCGCTGAACCTCGTGTTCACCAATCGCAACTTGCAACTTGCCCCCTTTACGACCTACATGGAAAAATATGGAGGGCACCGGTTGATCAAGGGCCGGCTCAACCTTGACCTCAATTACGACGTTCACCAAAAGGCTCTCAAGGCCCGGAACAAGGTCGAAATTGACCAACTCATGCTCGGTCCGCGCAACAACAGCCCGGAGGCGACCAAACTGCCGGTAAAGCTTGCGCTAGCACTGCTCAAGGACAACTCCGGCCGCATCGAACTCGACCTGCCAGTTGAGGGTCGGCTCGACGATCCACAATTCAGTGTAGCATCGATCGCACTCAAGATCGTGGTCAACCTGATCGTCAAAACCGCGGCGTCGCCGTTCAAGCTCCTTGGCGCGCTGGTGGGCGGTGGCGAAGAACTGAGCTATGTGGATTTCACGCCCGGCCAGGCGCAATTGGTTGGTGCGGAAACCAACAAGCTTCAGAAGCTGATCGCGGCACTGGAAAAGCGTCCCTCTTTGAACCTCGAAATCGAAGGCTCCGTTGATCCGATCGAGGATCGCGAGGCACTCGCTCGCGGAATTATCCGGGAGAAAATGAAGTCCATGGCGTTGAAGGAATTTGCCAGCACCGGGCAGACGCCCCCTTCGACAGAGCAGTTCCAGCTTGACCCGGTTGACTATGAACGCCTCCTGCGCGCAAGCATGGTCAAGACCTTCGGCACAAACCTGGCGGAAGCGGTTCAAGCATTCATGTCGCACACCTCGAGCACAAACACCATGGTGACCCACCAGCCGAGCACCAAAAATCCTGGCCTATTTAAAAGAATCACGAGCCTGTTCAAGCCGCGTAAAGAGCGCGCCGCCATCGCACAGGCACATCGGCAAGCCAAGGCTGACGAACTCTTGATCAAACAGAACCCAGAACTGGCCACCTTGACGGTTGATGACATGGAAAGTGCGCTCGCCACCAGGACCGACGTGCCTCCCGACCGCCTGCGACAGTTGATGCAGGATCGAGCGAAGGCGGTTCAGGTTTATCTTTTGTCTTCCGGAAAGGTGGCTGCCGAGCGGCTTTACCTCATCGCACCCAAGACACCCGACGCTTCCTTCAAAGGCCAATCGCGCGTCAACCTCTCGATCGATTAGGATTCCTTGCCGTAAATCCATGCCGAGTGCGAATTCCGCCACGGCCGTCGCGGATTCACGCGGTCCCGGTAGAGTCCATCTTCCTCAACCATCGGCTGATGGCTCTGAAGGCGCTCCTGCACGAAGTGGTTTCCCTGCTGGTCGGACTCATCCGGAGTATCTCTCCCGATCGACTCGGCGAGGAGTCGGTGCCATACCGATCGGCAAGCGAAAGTTGGGAGCAAGAGCAAGAGCGGGAGCGTCCATCCATCTCGTTCCTGGAAACGCGGCCAGATTATCGCCAAAATGTGAGTCGTTATTGTCCTCGACAATAAGCAAGACCGCTACGGTTTGAATTAGCTTCCACCAAATCCGCTGCATCCCAGGTGAACCAACCGTCGTTCTTTACCCTTACTTCCATTAAGTTCCTGCCCTTCCGCAATATGCCGGGCTGTACCTCGAACACCAGCGTTGCAGGAAAGGCCAATTGTGCGGGATTCGCCATCTGCAGGCCAATGCCCTCGGGCAATGCCTGCTCAATAGACCTGTCGTTGATTGTCACTTTCACAACCGTGCGGGTATCCTTCGACTGGTCGGCGGTATAAATCCGCAACCGGGCGGGGCCTTTGACCTTGGAGTCGCTCGCCCGGAATTCAAATCGCGCCAGTCTTTCCCCGTTCATCAGGTAGGGCAACCTGGACGAATCCGGGCGTCCCCCTTGCAGCACCGTTTGTTTCGCATCCTTGGCCTTGGCAGGGTCGAAATAGCCGAGGTATTCCCGGCACATCTGGTCGCGACGGCCCACGGCCAGCAGTACCGTGTCGCTTGGATGAATCACCACATCATTGGCATTCCAGCACGAAACCCACCAACCGGTCTCACTCAGCGACAAGCCGCCGGGCGCGTTCTTCGATGCCCGGATGGTTAGGGTGCGGCTCTCGCCGGGAGGGATGAAACAGTGGTTGTTGTCTATGAACAGGTCGGTGCGGTAGTTGATCAGCGGGTGCGGTTCGCAGAACAAGGCCGTCATCCGGCCGGTGTTCTTTACCTGCAACTCCAGGACTTCCTCGTCACCTTCCACTCGCAAAGGCTTTGCCGTAACGTTCAACGTGGTTCGGCGGACCGGGCGCCACACGGTTTCGGTGTGGTTGGTTGTCAGCTTCGAGACCTCGTCGTCTATGTCGCTAACGCGGTTCATCAACAATCCCCGGAATGGAGAGGCGACACCGTCCAATCCAAATACATACAGGCGCTCGCCGAGCAAGGTTCCTTTTGAATCGTCGATGCGCAGTTCCACGAAAGCGGGACCGAAGAGCGTCTTTGCCGGAGGCTTTAGTTCCATCTTGCCCAGCGATTTCACCTCGAGGGGTGCGATGAAGGCGGTGCCTTCGTTCCGGGCGAAAACGGTTCCGCGCCGGTCGCGGGCGAGCCATCTCCAGTGCAATCCCGTGGCGGTCTGCGGGGCGTCGCTCGCCAGGAAGAGCTCGGCCTTGATTCCCGTTGTGGGTGAGTAGAAAAGTGAATCGTATTGGAGCGACAAGCTGACAGGGGCAAGGGCCTGCTTGATGAAATCGTAATTCATTAAGGTCCGTCCGTCATAATCCACCATGTTGGCGCCTGCCGCGTTCGGCCAGGGCTCGTTGTAAACCCACGTCATGAAGCCGCCGGGCAAGGACGTTCCCCTGCGACGCAACGCGTCAATGGCGTATCGCCATTCCTCGGCACTAAGGAACTGGCCGGCACGGATGAGTTCCGGCAGGCTGTCGAGCGCACCGAAATGCCGGTCGGCGATATTCTTGTTCAACCAGGTTTGCGGCGTGAACATGCCGAGGGCTTTTTTGCGGAAAAGGACCGGGTCGTTCAAGTTGTTCAGGGGCCACTGCGAGGTCAGCGGTATGTCGCGGTACCAGGTTTCGAGGTTTGCGGGGGAACTGATGCTGAATTCGCTCACCCGCTGGAGCTTGGCCGTATTGAAGAAATGATAGAGCTTCGCGCCATCGGTTTGTCCAAACGGATGGTAATGGCTTCCGCAGTCGTCAACGCGGAATACCCGGCCGTCTTCTTCCTCGACCACCTTCCTGAGAAGCGGGATGGCCGGATGATTGCCCCACCCGATTTCGTTGCCGGCGTTCCACTCTATGATGCACGGATGGTTCCGAACCTGGCGCACACAGTTCCGCGCCGTCGTCTCCAAATTGGCAAGAAACACAGAATTGGTTTGAGGGCTGAAGTTGGCCAAAGGGAACTCGCTGATGAGCATGATGCCAAGTTCGTCGGCAAGATCATACATTTCCTCGGGCAATATCACCCCGCCGCCCCAGACCCGGAATGTGTTCATGCCCGCCGCCGCGGCAAGCCGCACCAGTCTGGGTCCGCGCTGCAAGATGCGCCCGAAAAGCATGTCCGGCGGCAGAAGATTCGATCCCATTTGCCGAACCTGCCTGCCGTTTACAAGAAGACCAAGTGAATCGCCGATCCACTGGATATCGCGTATCCCAAAGCGAACGCTTCGGACATCGAGGGTCTCACCCGACTCCGTATCCAGCCGTGACTCCAGTTGGTAAAGAGGTTGCGAACCTTGACCGTTGGGCCACCACAGGGCGGGATGGGCGACAGGAATCTCCACCATGACCACGTTCTTGCCGGAAGATAGGTTTACGTCCTCGGTCTTGACGATGTCCTCTCCTTGCCCGGAAATCCGGAACGACGCCTTAACCTTCATGGCGGCAAGGCTGTCGATGTCGAGATGGACGCGCACCTTTGCTTTCGCATGGTCCTTGTCCAATTCACTTTGCGCGCGAACCCACTCGATGCGAGCCGGGCCGGTAGCCTCGAGGCGCACGTCTTTCCAAATGCCAAGCGTGTAAACGGCAATGGCCCAATCGTAGGCGGCGTTGGTTGGGCTTTTCAGTTCGTTAAGGAGATGAATCACCTGGTCAATGGCGGCGACGACATCGTGCCGGTCCGCCTGGGCCATGGCCGGCACCAATGAGGGCGGTATGCGGTCTATCTTCACCGCCAGCCGATTCACCCTCCCCGGTTGCAACACCGAAGCAACGTCAAACCAGAAGCGACGGAACATGCCCTTGTTCCCTCCGATCTTATGGCCGTTGAGCCAGACCTCGCAATCCTCGTCAACACCGTCAAAGACAAGGGTAACTCGTTTCCCGGCAAATGAGGCCGGCACAGCAAAGTCCTTGCGATACCACCAGTCCTTTTGAGCGACTTCCGCCAACCGGGGGTCTCCGGCGCCGTAGTTGATCGGATTCATCAAGTGGGCTGCTTCGACATCCGCTTGAATATTGCCCGGCACTGTGGCGGGAATCCAACCCGGCGACGTTGCGTCAGCCTCAAACAGGTGCTGCGCAATCCCCTCCCCGTCCGCATCCTCGTGAAGGCTCCAATCAACCCCGGAAAGCTTAATAGTCGGCACGTCCACCGGTCGGCCAAGTACCGCCCCCGCATAGAGACACTGAAGGATGACACTCAGAATAATGACGATGTTACACCCTAAACGATGCTGCTCTGTTTCTAGTTTCGAACGATGCATGGGAATTAAATACGCCAAGGAAACAAGGGAATCCAAGAATTTTGTCCCTGCCTCCGCTGGGCGCATGGCACAATTCTTCGGAAGCGTGATTTGGGCTCTGTAATATGGGCATTTGTATCTAGAAATGTAGTTACGTGCCATAATGATCTCGGTGATGTGATGGTTTGTTCGCCGTCGCAGGCCGTTCCTGAGCACCCAAGGTGCGGCTCCATTCCAGCCTGGGGCAACGCCCCAGGAACGGGGGTCCAAAAACAACCAGGGCTGAAAGCCCGTCCCATCGCCTTTT
>JAMCZD010000545.1:3487-5218 GCA_023473405.1 Candidatus Omnitrophota bacterium | reverse complement strand
GTAGCGATTTCCTATACCGACCAGTCGGGTCATGTTATGGACACTCTGCGACTCGAACTCTCCGCCGATGAAGACCTGGACGGCCATGGCGGCGGCGTTGAGACGAAGAACATCTTCGATGTCCACGGCGATTTGTTCGTTGGACAGTTCCTTCAAAATGCTGGGACCGCCGCTGCAGCGCAGGACAATGCCCTTGCCATAGGTCGGCGGAATGGTGGTCCGCAGGATGCCGCGGGTGAGCATCAAAGTATCCGAGTAAGGGAGCAGCGGCAGGATATTGACATCGACCCGTTCGAGCCCGGTCGTAGGGCCCTGAAAGTAGCCATGGTCGATGGCCAGCATGACCGTGCGTCCGGACTGGGGATTGAATATTTTGGATAGGCGGTTTTTCTCGCCCCAATCCAGTGAATTGGACCCGCGCAGGAAAAACAGCTCGCTTTTCATCGGGACCTCGGGGAAGAAGTCCTTCTTCAATTCTACATTATCAGCCTCAGGCATAATAATCGCTCCTTTGCAGATGTTTGGGTTTTGTTGGAATCATTGCTTACTTATCCCGAAAATCGGGCGGTCTGGCAAGCAAACTCACTCGGCTTGGCGGCCAAAATGGAGCAGAACTCGAGTAGGTTCGGCCAGGCTCCCTTTGCGGTCAGGTTCAACCAAAGAGTTCGACCGTCCCAGGCATATTCACCCGGTTCGAGGATGCGGCCCGCCACGGTCACATCGAGCAGGGCGCCCCGAATCCCGCTCAACTCGAACACGGGGTTCACGCATTTGGTCGGGGGAACCTGCACCGGTTTAATGAGGATGTCGGCCGTGCTGTCCTCGATTTTCAAACGAATAGCCCGGCGTTCCGGGACATAAGAGTCGAAATCGAGCCGCGCGCCTTTGAGTTCGAGCGAAGGCGGTCGGCTGAAGCTGCCCGCCCATCCCAGTAATCGCTCATCCGGGGCGTCGCTCATCCCGATCAGCCATACCCATTTTTGGACCACGAGCGTCTTCGAGCGCCCGAGGGTATCTATACCTTGTTCGGTCGTGACGCTGAGCGGTGTGGGGCGGTTTCGCGCCCAGCTCATCACGCTGTTGTGAGCGGGGCTTACGTAAATCCGGTTATCAATCGCATAGCCGGTGGTCTTGCCTCGTCCCAAGGGCCAGTGGCTGCCCCAGTAAACCGGGGTTACCATGTATCCGCGATCATAGAACGGGCCGAAGATGGCCGGTGGCAAGTGGGTATCGAGCGGGTTAAAATAGATTGCCGTTGGGCCATTTTCTTTCTGCAGGCGGACTCGATAGACGACCGGGACATGGCGCGCCTTTTCGATCATGTCATCGGGCCATCTCATGCCTGCCGTTTGTCCCTTGACCGCAAAGGGAGCCGATATTTCGCGTTTCTCGCCATCCACGTAAAGCACATCGACGATGTGATCTGGCAGCACGGCAAAGGGATAAGCCGCGGCGGGAGTCAAGATGATGAACTCGCTCAGCTCGTAATCGGACCCGGGAGGCGTCTTCAGATTCAATACCCGTGTCCCGAATCCATCCGGATAAAAGTAGAAATCTTCCGCCGCGGCATCGCCCCAGACCTTGTAAGTAAAATCGCACGATTGATAGGTCCATCGAACATGCACGCGCGCCGCCGTGGATTCGACCACCTCGACCCGCCCGTAACGCAGTTCCTTGTCCATTAACGGCTCGCCCGAGTCCACAAACCCATCCGGCGGCGGCCTCGTCTCG
>JAMCZD010000545.1:0-3477 GCA_023473405.1 Candidatus Omnitrophota bacterium | reverse complement strand
GACAAGCCGCGATCCGTTGTGGAAGGTAACCACCACATCCTTGAGGTCGGGCGACCAGCCTTCGGCATACGGCATGGTCGATAGCACCCCGGTCTCGCGATTGAGCAGCGATATGGGCGCATCATACCGAAGCTTGGTTTCCGTGGCACCGAATTTGGGCCAATCCGGCGCCTGGATCACGCGCATAGTCTTGATCTGTTTGCGCCACAATTCGTTGCCCTCAGAGCCGGTGATGGCTACATCGAGCACATCCTGTTCTCGAACTTCGGCTGCATTCGGCAAGCCCAGGTGGAATCGGGCGGGTTGGCCCGCGGTTAATTCCAAGTCCTCCGCCACCACTGTGCTCGGGTCGGAGTCGAACCAAACCTGAATCCGGCCATTATGAATGTCTTGCGCGCGGCTCAGGGCGGCGACGTCGACGCTGCCCGACTCTCCCGGCCCCAGACAGAGCCGGTCCGCGGGCGGCAATATGGCACCCAAGTCCACCGGGTTAACAACGGTATCGGGTTTCGCAATGGCGTCTGCCTCGAATGCCTTTCCCGGCACCGGCTGGCGCGCGAGCTCGACCGGTTCACCCTGGCCATTACGAACGAACAAAGCCAGCTCGTCCGGATACTTCGACATGGTTACCTGCACTTTGAAAGGGGATTGCCCCGACAATCGCAGGTCGTGACGCTCGATCTCTTTGCCCGCGAGGTATCCCGTCACCCAGCAATCGGGCAAGGGCTGGTCATCGGTTGCCAACTTGACCACCGCCTTGCATGGTTGCCCGATCCGGTCCAATCCAAACGGCGGACGCCACGGATGCCCGGGGTCCCATTCAATCCGTCCGGCGGTGGGAAAATGCGGAACCGACCGGGTATCGAGGTCGGCGCCCGGGTGCTGGAAGAGGAACCGGACTTGGTCGGCGTCGAGAGCTTGGTTGTAGATTTGGACCTCGTCCAGTAACCCGCGAAAATAGGGATAATCGTCGTTCGCGCGGGCGCCGATCCGCGCCACGCTGTTCGAGGAATCGGGTTGCATCACAAAATCGCCTCGCATGAAACTGCCTTCGTCGCCCGGTTTCTTCGCCAGGCCATCCACATACAAGGCAAAATGGGGTGTTTGGCTCGAGCGATACGTTACGGCCACGTGATGCCAATTGCCGTCGTCGAGGTGGATACGATGCGTGGCTTCGTAGCTCGCCCCCCATTGGCCCTGGTCTTCGGCGTAAATGAAAGGCCCTTGGCCGCCCATCAGGTTGAACTGTTTGTCCGGAACCTTGAATCCATTGGCGTGCCCTTTGAAAACAACCACCTCTTCCTGCGCAAAAACGGTATTGATCCAGGCCGCAATGGTGAAGTCCCGGCTCAAGTCAATGCCGCCCGGGTTTGCGACCTCGACCGCCGAGCCGAAACTGTCGATGATCAGTGCCTCCCCGCTCTTGCCCAGGTCGAACCGGGGACTCGATTTCGGATCGCACAACTTGCCGTCGTGGCGACCGGTCTCGTCTCGCAGGTTCCCGTTGAACCGGTAGTGTGCCTCAAGCGCTCCGGGAACCGAGCCCGCGGTTAGAAAGACCAGACCTGCCACGACTACGCTCAAGTGCAGCCAATTCTGTTGCTTGCCAATTCTCGGTTTCATAAATCATGAGTTCTCGTTACGCGCCAAACACGGCGGATGAATCTTGTTCAGCGTTGCGTGCCATTAGTTGAACATGTTTTTGGCCGGTGACAATAAAAAAATCAGGACTCAGTTCGACCGGGGCGTGAGACAAAATTCTTCGTTTTCTTAGGGATTGCGTGGATTGACCCGGAGACCGGTTTCGAACCCGGAGGGTTCAAAGCGTTTAGCCGGTGGTTGAGCGCGGCGACACCACCGGTAACCGGATCGGGTAGATTATGCATCCCGCAGGGATGCCAGCGCCCTCTGCGATCCCTCCGGGATCGTATTCTATTCACCTTCGTGTTCCGGCGGTGGCGCTCGCGCCTCGCGCAACCCCCGGCTAATGGCTGGCATCCCCGCGGAATGGCCGACGTGGATGGACACCTCCGCTCCTTTGGACATGAAGCAACCAATCCTCCAATTGGTTGGCTGATTTGAAAGGAAAAGAGATTGCATCTCATGCAAAATCCCAGCCTCAATCCGTTTTTCAAAATTCTGTCTTACGCCCAGCACCGTGATTATCGCAAAACGTCTCTTGTAGTCGCTCGGGAAACTCAGCATGATCGGGCGAAAGCACTTTAGAATTCGATGAATACGAGACCAAATACTTCGCGGAGACGCGCCGGTTGGCACATACAACTTATCTTCCTGGTTCTTGCCTGCGTCTTGTGCGGTTCGGCTCGGACCACCAACGCCCAACCGGGCCCTGCAATTGCTGGTGGTGATATGGCGAAAGACTCGCCGGTCAACGGCGAATCGTGGCTCAAATCGCGCCTCGAATGGTTCCAGGACCTCAAGTTTGGCCTCATGATGCACTGGGGCGCCTACAGCCAATGGGGCTGTATCGAGTCATGGCCTCTGGTCGAGGCGGACACCTGGGCGCGCCCGGATGATTTGCCGGCCTGGGTCGAACGTGGCAAGGACCTGGCCCGGTTCAAGCGCGATTATTGGGCCTTGCCGAAGACCTTCAATCCCGTCAAGTTCGATCCGGAGGTGTGGGCAAGTGCAGCCAAGGAAGCGGGCATGAAGTATGTCGTGTTCACCACCAAGCATCACGACGGCTTCTGCATGTTTGACACGCGGCTCACCGATTATCGTATCACCGCGCCGGATGTCCCTTTTCACACGAGTGCCCGGTCCAATGTGGTGCGAGAAGTCTTTAGCACCTTCCGCAAGGACGGTTTCGCCATCGGCGCCTATTTCTCGAAAGCCGACTGGCACAGCCCGTATTACTGGAGCCCCGATGCCCCCGCGCATGACCGCAACCCGAACTACGACACCCTCGCCCAGCCCGACAAATGGGCGAAGTTCGTCCAGTTCGTCCATGGCCAGATCAAGGAACTAATGACAGGTTACGGTCCCATTGACATCCTGTGGCTCGATGCCGGCCAGGTGCGTTCTCCCCAACAGGACATCCATATGGACAGCCTCGTCTCCATGGCCAGAACCTATCAACCCCGACTCATCGTCGTGGACCGGACCGTGGGCGGGCGATACGAGAATTACCGGACCCCGGAGCAGGAGGTGCCGCAACAACCGCCTCCCTACGTTTGGGAAACCTGCATGACCATGGGCAACCAATGGTCCTACAAGCCGAATGATAATTACAAATCCACCCACCGGCTGATCCAACTGTTGGTGGATATCGTGGGCAAGGGCGGAAATTTCCTGCTCAACATCGGCCCGCAGCCTGATGGCGAATTGCCTGCCGCTGCCGTCGAGCGGTTGCGCGAGATCGGCGCCTGGATGAAGGTCAACGGCGAAGCCATCTACGGCACCCGTGCCATCGCACCGTTCAAGGACGGCCAAGTCGTGTTCACCACCAAGAACGGA
>JAMCZD010000326.1 GCA_023473405.1 Candidatus Omnitrophota bacterium | reverse complement strand
TTGGGACCGCCATCGCCGCCTTGGAACGGCAACCGGAAGTCTTGTATGCCGAACCGAATTACCGCCTGCACATCAGCCAGTCCACCCCGAAGGTTTATCCCAACGACTTTGAATTTGCCAAGCAGTTGGCGCTTGAAAACGCCGGGCAGAGCGGGGGAACGGCAGACGACGATCTTCACATGCCGGAGGCGTGGGCGATGGGAACGGGCGATCCGGGCGTCAAGGTGGCGGTCATCGATACCGGGATTGATTATTTCCACCCGGACCTCGAGTCCAATGTCTGGACGAACCCAGGCGAGATTCCCGGCAACGGCATTGACGATGATGGCAACGGATACATCGATGACGTGCACGGCTACGATTTTGTGAGCGACGACGGTGATCCGATGGACGATCAAAGCCACGGCACCCACGTGTCGGGCATCATTGGGGCGGTAGGGGACAACAAGATCGGCGTCACCGGGATTTGCTGGCGCGTGAACCTGATGGCTCTGAAGGCGTTCGATGAAAATGGTGATGCGGCGCTGTCGGTAGTCCTGGACGCCATCCATTATGCCATTGCGAATGGCGCGCGGATCATCAATGCCAGTTGGGGTGAAACCGACCCGAGCCAGTCGCTGCACGAGGCCATCCAGGAGGCGCATCAGGGCGGCTTGATTATTATTGCCGCCGCCGGCAATCAACGTTCCGAAATTTCGGATTACCCGGCCGCTTACGATGAGGTGATCGGGGTGGCCGCCACGACCGCCCTGGACCAGCGCGCCAATTTTTCCAACTACGGCCCGCAGGTCGCACTCGCCGCGCCCGGCGACAATATCTATTCGACTCTGCCCAACGCCAAGTATGGTTACCTCAGCGGCACGTCGATGGCGGCGCCGCAGGTGACGGGCGTGGCTGCACTGGTGCTGGCTCGCCATCCGGAGTTTAGCAATGTCGAAGTCGAGGATATTCTCCGCAACGCCGTGGACCCCATCCCATCGAGTCAAATGCTCGGTTCCGGGCGCCTCAATGCCCGAAAGGCAGTCCAGGTGGAAACGCCATTGCCCAATGCGCGGTTGACTCTGCCCCAGGTGGTCTTCGGACGGCTCGATATTAAAGGAACCGCTTCGGGGCCGGGCTTTGCCGATTACCAATTGGCTTACGGCACGGACTTTTACACCACGAACTGGACCGAGTTTTACGCCGGATCGACACCGGTGACCAACGGCGATCTGTGCGTCGGGTTCGATACTACCGGATTGGCTGAAGGCACATTGGCGTTGCGCTTGACGGTTCGGGACACCCTCGGTCAAACCGCCACCGATCGCGCCATGGTGACGGTGCGTAATATTTACATTGCTTCGCCCATGAACAACGACGTGCTGCGTGCCGGCGATTCGATTACCATTCGCGGCACAGTAGCCGGCCCGGGGCGCTCCTATACGGTTGAACACGGAAGGGGTTGGCAACCTTCGACTTGGTCCGGAGACGATATAACGCTGGCCCATGGGAGCGGCGAAGAGGTTCTCGATGGCATCCTGGCAACGTGGGATACACGGTCGGCGCCGGCCAATGAATTTTATGCATTGCGTCTCACGGTGCGCCAGGGCGACCACGTCATCGGGGAATGGAAAACACAGTTGCTCTACCTCGACGGCTCGCTCCGTCCCGGTTGGCCGCAATATATCCCAATGGGGACCGAATATGTCACCAATGACTGGCGTGACGTGACTGTGGCCGACCTTGACGGCGACGGCTTCAAGGAGTTGATCCGCGTCGATCCCGGAAATTCGGAGGGCAAACCCGCCGAGTTGATGGTCTACAGCTACGACGGCAATCTGCGATGGAGCAGGGAGTTGGGCACGGGCGAGCCCTATTCTGATATCCCGGTGGTAGGCGATGTGGACGGCGACGGTTTCGGCGAAATCTTTACCGACGTTGGCGAGCAACATGAACTCGAGGCCTTCCGCTATGATGGGACGCCGCTCGGGGCCAATTGGCCGGTCCACCTCGAGGCCGCCAACCTCGGCAAGGTGCTGGCTGACCTCGACGGCGACGGCAGGTTGGAGCTGATTGGCTATGCTCAGGACCCGGTAGCAACCGGTGGCGTCGAGCACCGCCAGCTTGTTGTCTTCGACTCGACCGGCACCCTGTTGCGGAAATGGACCCTGGGCTCCGGCAGCACCATCGTCGACGTGCCCAAAATGCTGCCCGCAGTCGGGAACCTTGATGATGATCCGGACCTTGAGATCGTGGCCGTTTTCGACTCCAACCATCTCGCCATGTTTGACCTCAAGAACCCCGGCGGACCGATATGGACCGCTCCTACAGAGGGCGCGTTGCTGGGCTCGCCGGTGATTGGTGATATTCTCGGCAATGGTGAAAACCAGATTCTCATTGGAGCGTACGACACACGTCCGCGGGCCAAAGGCGGCACTCATGGCGGGATTTACTTGTTCAGCCGGGACGGGCAATGCTTGCCGGGTTGGCCGGTGCTGAACGACGAGTCTTTCACGGCTGCCCCGGCTCTGGCGGATATGGATGGCGACGGCAGGTTGGAGATAGCCATCCCGAGTTTGACTTCGCAAAAGCTGCATCTGCTGCGCTCGGACGGTTTCGAGGTCAGCGGCTGGCCTAAGGGGCCTTTTGACCGCACCACCATTCGGTCGAGTCCGGTGATTGGTGACGTGAACGGAGACGGTTTGCCCGATGTGGTAATTGTGACGCCGGGCCAGCTCGGGCCGGTCGCTACTTCGGGCGACCTTTCGTCCGTAGGGGGTATAGCCGCCTGGGACTTCCACGGTCAGCCGATCGATTTGAACCCGAATCCGAGCCTCAGCCTGATAGTGATGGAATCGGCAGGCGGATCGAGGTTGAAGGCTTTCCCGATTACGCTTACCGACCTGGACAACAATGGAAAACTAGACCTGGTGGCGTCGACAATCGAGGACCGGGCTTTCTCGAGCGAAGGCATTGCCACGCGCAAGAATCGTTACAGCATTTATGCCTGGGAATTGAACACTCCGTTTGCCGCCACGAACGAGGCATGGCCCGCTTTTCAGAGAAATGCCCGGCATACCGGTTACTACGAACCGCCCCCGCATGTCAATCAACCACCCGTTGTTCGTGGCATCCCTAACCAAACCGCCCAGACGGGTACACCATTCTTCCCGATCGAATTGGACCGATATGTCGAGGACCCGGACAACACGCCGGCGGAAATCCAATGGAGCATCGAGGGCAATACTCAACTGCAAGTGGCGATCAGCCCCGAACATGTCGCCACCGTGCTTCCTCTGAATCCGGGGTGGTCCGGCCAGGAAACCATTCGTTTCATGGCGCGCGATCCCGGCGGGCTCGAAGCTGATCAATCGGTCGTGTTCGCCGCAGGTCCGGATTTTCATCCGCCAATCGCTTCTCCGGACGAGGCAATCACGCGCGAAGACACCCCGGTCGAGATCGATGTGCTCGCCAACGACCTCGATCCGGGCGGTTTGCCAATGGCGGTCGTCGCGGTGAGCAAACCACTGACGGGGATGGTGAGGATTACTTCCAGCGGCACGCTGCTTTACACGCCGTCACCGAACTTCAACGGTGTGGACAGCTTTTCCTATTCGGTAAGCAATGGCCAGGTGGGCATGGCCAAGGTGACAGTCAGAGTCCTTCCCGTGCAAGATCCGCCGGTGGCCGTGGCTGACCATGCAATCACCGACGAGGACACACCCTTGAGCATTGATATCCTGGAAAACGACTACGACCCGGACGGCGATCGCCTCGAACTGGTCTCATTCGAGCAGCCTCAGAATGGATTCGTCTCCATGACCGCGGACAGCAAACTGCTCTATTCGCCCAGGACCAATTACTACGGGATGGACAGCTTCACTTACCAGATTGCCGACGGCTTTGGCGGGATTAGCAGCGCCGCGGTCGCGATCATTGTCAAACCTGTCAACGATCCGCCGGTCGCCTTGGACCAATCCTTCACGATCAATCGCAATACCAAACAAGACGTCGTGTTTCAAGGTGCCGACGCCGATGGCGATGAACTCACCTTCGAGGTCGATCAAGGACCCGAACACGGCGAGCTGTGGAACTATCCGAAGCTCGCCACTTATATCCCCAACAAAGGCTATGCCGGTCCTGACCAATTCACTTACCGAGCCAGCGACGGCGAAATCAAGAGCCAGGCGGCCACGGTAAAACTCACCGTTCTCGATGCGAACAATCCGCCAGAACCGGACCCGCAAGCTGTAAGAACCAAGGTGGATCAACCACTCGATATCACCTTGACCGCCACTGATCTCGACGATGATCCGGTCAGCTTCAGCATCGTCACACCTCCTTCACATGGCAGCCTCGAAGGACACCAGACCAACTACACCTACACGCCCGCCCCCGGATTCATGGGGCCGGATGAATTCACGTTCCGGGCCGACGATGACCATGGCGGCCACGCTGAAGCCAAGGTGTCTATTACCGTCACGGACCAAAATACCGCGCCGGACGCCACCGACTCGAGTGTCAGTTTACGGATGAATACCTCGACTAACTTCACCCTCGAGGCTTCCGACCCGGAAGGGGACCCGCTCACTTTTCTTGTTTTGACCAATCCCGCGAATGGTTCCTTGACAGGCGATCCACCCGAATTGATTTACACCCCCGTCCGAGATTACGTCGGTCCTGACCGCTTAACCTTCAAGGTCAGCGACGGCCAGCTTGAAAGCGGCGTTGGCACAGTGACCATCAACGTACTTCAACCGAATCTCCCGCCTGAAACCAGCAATCAATCCTTTTACCTTGTCGCGGGCGAATCGGCTCCGGTGGCGCTGCGCGTCACCGATCCCGATGGCGATCCAATGCGCTGCGCGATCCTGAAGGGGCCGAGCAACGGGCGCCTGGCCGGTGTGGGCACGAACTATACCTACAATCCAGCGCCGGGCTTCGTTGGCTCGGACAGTTTCACTTACAAGGCGTGGGACGGCCAGGCTTACAGCCAGGTCGCCACCGTAACAGTCTATGTGTCAGCGCAAATCGATTTGCCGGAGCTGTCTTTTGTGTCGGTTAATCGGCTGGTCAACGGTAATGTGAGTCTCACCTTGAACGTCCAACCCGGTCGCGGCCTTCTTATCGAATCATCAACCGACCTGGTGAATTGGTCGACGCTCACGACCTACATTCCATCCGGGCAAACTGCGACCTTCGTGGATACCAACACGCCCGGTTTACCTGAATGCTTCTATCGCGCGTCTCAACGATGATCGCAAAGGCTTAAGG
>JAMCZD010000357.1 GCA_023473405.1 Candidatus Omnitrophota bacterium | reverse complement strand
CCCCGAGGGGCTTAGCAGTGCCGAGGCGCAAAAACGCCTGGCTGAATACGGTCCCAACGCGCTCGAGGAAAAGCGGCAGAGCGTGCTGTGTAGATTTCTTGGATATTTCTGGGGACCAATTCCATGGATGATTGAAATCGCCGGGATTCTTTCGGCGCTGGTGGGGCATTGGGCCGATTTCACCATCATCGTGGTCTTGCTCGTGTTCAATGCGGTGGTGGGCTTCTGGCAGGAGCGCCAGGCAGCGAACGCCGTGGAGGCGCTCAAGCGGCAGCTTGCCTTGAGGGTTCGAGTCAGGCGAGACGGCCAGTGGACCGAGCTGGACGCAGTGAAGCTGGTTCCAGGAGACGTCATTCGGCTGCGGTTGGGGGACATCATACCGGCCGACGCGCGGCTCATCGAGGGGGATTATCTGAGCGTGGACCAATCGGCGCTTACCGGGGAGTCGTTGCCGGTGGACAAGAAAGTGGGCGACCTGGTTTACTCGAGTTCGGTGGCCAAGCAGGGTGAGATGGTGGCGCTGGTGTCGGGGACCGGTTCGAACACCTACTTTGGTCGGACGGCCAAGTTGGTGTCTTCCGCCCGATCGGTTTCGCATTTTCAAAGGGCGGTGCTGACCATCGGTGATTATCTCATTTACCTGAGCCTGGGTCTTGCCGCGGTGTTGTTGTTGACGATGCTTTTTCGCGGCGCCACCGTGCTTTTCCTGCTGCAATTCGCCCTTATTCTGATTGTGGCCGCCATCCCCGTCGCGATGCCGGCGGTATTATCGGTTACCATGGCCATCGGCGCCGTTGTGCTGGCGCGCATGAAGGCGATTCTGACGAGGCTCGAGTCCATCGAGGAAATGGCCGGAATCGATATCCTGTGTTCGGACAAGACCGGGACCTTGACGCAGAACAAGCTGACGTTGGGTGAACCCGCGCTTTTCGGAGCCGAAGACCCGCAGGAACTGGTCTTGGCCGGCGGGCTGGCCTCGAGAGCCGAGGACTGCGATGCAATCGACTCGGCCATCCTTTCCGGTTTGCCGGATAAAAAGGCCCTGGCGCGCTACGAGCAGTTGAAGTTCATCCCGTTCGATCCCATTCGCAAACGCACCGAAGCCGGGGTTCGCGGCGCGGACGGGAAGACTTTCAAAGTCGCCAAAGGCGCGCCCCAGGTCATTCTGGGCTTGTGCCGGCCGCCGCGGAGGTTTGTTGACGCGGTGAACATCAAGGTAAACGAGTTCGCCAGTCAAGGCTTCCGCACGCTCGGGGTTGCCCGCAGCGAGGGGGGTGATAGCTGGGAATTCCTGGGGCTGCTGCCGCTGTTTGATCCACCCCGCGAGGACTCGGCTGCGACGATCCAGCAGGCTCGCGACAATGGTATTCAGGTCAAGATGGTGACCGGTGACAACATCGCCATTGCCAAGCAGATTTCCGCCCAATTAAGTCTTGGAACGAGCATCCACACCGCGGACGAGTTTTTCAAAGAAATGACCGAGCACGACGCTGTCCTGCCCAAGGTGGCGGCGGCCGTGGAAGCCGCCGACGGTTTTGCGCAGGTTTTTCCCGATCATAAATATCAAATTGTGAAGGCCCTCCAAAGCCGCGGGCACATCGTGGGCATGACCGGCGATGGAGTGAACGACGCGCCGGCGCTCAAGCAAGCTGACGCGGGCATTGCCGTCAGTGGCGCCACCGACGCCGCCCGGGCCGCCGCGGCTTTGGTGCTGACCGCCCCGGGGCTTTCGGTCATCGTGCGGGCAGTCCAGACGTCGCGCAGGATATTCGAGCGCATGAACAGCTACGCGATCTACCGAATCACGGAGACCATCCGCATCATGTTCTTCGTAGTGGCGGCCATGCTGGTTTTCAATTTCTATCCGATCACGACGATGATGATCATCCTGCTGGCGCTGCTCAACGACTTGCCAATCCTGACCATCGCCTATGACAACACCTGGCTCGATCCCAAACCGGTCCGGTGGAACATGCGGCGGGTGCTGACGATCGCGACGGTGTTGGGATTGGTGGGAGTAGTTGAGACATTTGGGCTTCTGGTGATAGGGAAGCTTTGGCTGAAGCTTGGCCTGGCCCAAATCCAATCGTTCATCTACCTTAAGCTGGCAGTGGCGGGGCATCTGACACTGTTCGTGGCGCGGACACGCCGCCCGTTTCTAACCAGGCCATATCCCGCGCCGATCCTGCTGACAGCTATCGTATGCACGCAGGCTATCGCGGCGCTTATCGTTGGTTTCGGCTGGCTGGTGGCGCGCATTCCATGGTCGTACGTGGGGCTGGTCTGGGCCTACTGCCTGGTGTGGGTCTTTATCGAGGACCGGATCAAGCTGCATGTCTATAACCACCTCGAGCTGCGCGGCAAGCGGCATCTGCGTTTTTTGGACTGTGTCAAGGAATCGCTGCATTCGCATTGAATTCATGTGTTAGTGGAAAAGGGAATTAACCAAAGGGAAATCAACTATGAAACACACTGTGAGTATCCTGATCGCCTTTCTGGGTTTGGCGATCAACTTGCCGTCCGCGGAAACCGGCGGGCAAAAGGAAATGCCGGGAGAAACAGCCGCGGACCCCGCCGCGCAGCCGGCGAAGAAACGGCCGGAGACAGCCATGGAGAAACCCTCCGTGACTCGGCATTCAATGACTTGGAGGGGCGAGGTCCTCAACTACACGGCGACAGCGGGCTACATGCCGATCGAAAATGAGAGCGGCAAACTGCAAGCGCGGTTATTTTACGTTGCGTATACGCGAAACGGAGTGTCGGACCTGGACAAACGCCCGGTTGGCTTTGCCTTCAATGGCGGTCCGGGCGCTTCATCGGTCTGGCTGCATATTGGCGGTCTTGGTCCCAAGCGAGTGTTGCTGGCGGCTGACGGAACGGAATTGCCCGTGTCAGACCGGCTCCTGGATAACGAGCAGACGTGGCTGGGATTCACCGACCTTGTCTTCATAGACCCGGTGGGCACCGGGTTCAGCCGTGCCGCGGAGGGTGTCGATGCCAAGCAGTTTTACGACGTGCGCAAGGACATCGACGTGACGGGTGAATTCGTCCGGCTTTATATCACCGAGAACGGACGTTGGTTGTCGCCGAAGTTCGTTATCGGCGAGAGTTACGGCACGACCCGCGCCGCCGGTCTTGCCAGCCACCTGCAGCACTCACCTGGATTGAACCTGGCCGGGGTCATCCTCCTGTCCTCGGCCCTCAGCTTCCAAACGTTCGAGACCGGGGGGGGCAACGATCTTCCCTATGCGCTGGCGCTGCCGACCTTCACCGCTGTGGCGTCCTACCATAAGAAGCTGCCCCGCCAAACGCCGGCGGAATTGGAACATGTCCTCGTCAAGGTGGAACATTGGGCTTTGGATGGCTACACGAGCGCGCTGGCGAAGGGCGACACGCTCACGCAATCGGAGCGATGCAATCTGACGGAGAAGTTGGCGCGCTGCACGGGTCTCTCCACCAATTATCTCGTGGCCAGTCATTGGCGCGTCGGTGCCCAGCGGTTCACCAAGGAATTGCTGCGGAACGAGAACCGCACCGTAGGATTACTGGACGGCCGCGTGCTCGGCATCGACATATCTCGACTCGGCGAGTACCCGCAATATGATCCGGCCATGTTCCTGACAACGGGGCCGTTCGTGTCCACGTTCAACGACTATCTGCGTCGCGACTTGAAGTTTGAAAACACGCTCAAATACGAGCTGTTTTCGAACGAGGTCAATCGCTCCTGGAAATGGGACACCGGCGGGCAGGGTTACCTTTACGTTGGCGACAACCTCGCCGAGGCGATGTCCAAGGACACTCGGCTGCGGGTTTTTCTTGGCATGGGGCTTTACGATCTGACCACGCCGTATCTCAGCCAGAAATACACCTTCGACCATCTGGGCCTGGACCCAGGCCTGCACGGAAACTTCACGTTCAGACTCTACCCGTCCGGCCACCAAATCTACACCGACATTCCTTCTCTTAAAAAACTCGAGGCCGATGCCGCCGCATTTATTCAAGAGCCGCGAAGACCATGACTGTTATCCTCGAGACGAAAGCTTTGACGCGGCGGTTCGGAAGCCTGACCGCGGTGGACCAGCTTACGATTGCGGTGGAGGGCGGCGAGTTGTTTGGATTACTCGGACCGAACGGGGCCGGCAAGACCACCGTGATCAAGATGCTCACGACGCTGCTCCCGCCAACCTCGGGCGAGGCGTGCGTCGCCGGCTTCGACATCACGCGCCAACCCGCGCGGGTTCGCCGGGTGATCGGGTATGTGCCGCAGGCGGTGTCGGTGGATGGCGCGTTGACGGGTTATGAGAACCTGCTCATATTTGCGAAGCTGTTTGACATCCCGCGCCATGAGCGCCGCCAGCGAGTGCGGGAGGCGCTGGCCTTTCTGAATCTGGCGGACGCCGAGAACAAGTTGGTGCGCGAATACTCGGGCGGCATGATTCGGCGTCTCGAGATTGCGCAATCCACTCTGCATCGCCCGCCGGTTCTGTTCCTGGACGAGCCGACCGTCGGGCTGGACCCGATCGCCCGGCAGGCCGTGTGGGAGCATCTGCAGCAACTACGCGCCGATTATGGAACAACGATCTTCCTGACCACACATTACATGGATGAAGCCGACAACCTGTGCAGCCGCGTCGCCATCATGCATCGCGGCAAGGTGGCGGCGGTCGGCCCGCCGGCGGAACTCAAGGCCGCGCTGGGCAGCCCCGGCGCCACTTTGGATGATGTGTTTGTGCGTTACGCGGGCGGCTCACTCGAAACGGGAGGCAGTCTTCGTGAAACCTCGACTCAAAGACGCATTGCCCGCCGCCTCGGTTGATCCGCGACAGTTGTCCCGGGACAATCCGCTGGTTTGGCTGGCGGGGTTCGGCGGCAAGACACTGGTGCTGGCGGAGATGGAACTGCGCAAACTGCGCCACGACTACACCGAACTATTCACCCGCGCCGTCCAACCGGTGCTGTGGCTGCTGTTATTTGGCGAGGTGTTCAGCCGGGTGCGCGCCGTCCCGACCGGGGGCGTGCCGTATTTGGATTTTATGACGCCCGGCATTCTGGCGCAGAGCGTATTGTTCATCTCGATCTTTTACGGAATTGCGATCATCTGGGAACGCGATATGGGCGTGGTTCATAAGTTCCTGGCGAGTCCGACCCCTCGAGCGGCGCTGGTACTAGGCAAGGCGTTGTCGGCTGGGCTGCGCGCCCTGTCGCAAACGGTCATCATTTACGCCCTGGCGGTTTTGTTGGGCGTGAAGCTGAACTGGAA
>JAMCZD010000329.1:815-5263 GCA_023473405.1 Candidatus Omnitrophota bacterium | reverse complement strand
CCGGATACTCACAAGAGGTCTATGAGCCGCAGTTGGGCAAGTTCAAAGTCCCGACCCTGCGCAACGTGGCGCGCAAGCCTTCGGAAGACTTCGTAAAGGCCTATGGTCATAACGGCTATTTCAAGTAGGCGCCCAGACCGTAGTCTATCCAAGCATCGCCCAATGGATTCCACTTGGGCGGCATTGAGTAGAACGGATTGGCGGGATTCTTGGGTATGCCTAGGTTATCATAGGAATAATCGGTGAACAGGGGTTTTGGAATAGCATCCGTAGGTTGGCTGACGTGGCAATTCGCGCACTTGGCCTTGCCCTCGAACAGCTCGAGACCATCTTCTTCCTGGCCGGTAAGCGTTGCCGAACCATTTAAATAGGCATCGTATTTCGAAGTAAAGGCACTGACTTCAGGCGACCGTTCGTAAGCCGCAATGGACCGAGCGATGCGTTGATAGGTGCCGGCGACATCCTTCACAAAGTCAAGTGACTGCGGGCCCCAGACTTCCCTGAATAGATTGGCGTAGCCGGAATGGCTCACTTTGATACACACCTGCTTCGCTTCCGGATTGTTTTGTTCGAGCGGATTGAGGAATGGTCCCTCGGCTTGTTCAGCCAGCGGGTCACCCAGCGTTTCACCGGTTGCACGGCCATCCCAGAACATGCCGCCGATCCAAGTGCCCGCGTCCGCGTCATAGTGTAGAATAGGACTGTCGCCCGCATACGCCGCTGCTGGCGGTTTCCGGTTGCCGAATCGCGTGTGAACCGCGCCTGGATACACCGCGCCTGCGGCATTGATAGCCGAGTCAGGTCCCGTGAACCCCACGTCCGGACCATGGCAGGCGGCGCAGGCCACCCCCGGCGGGGTGGACAGGTTGACATCGAAAAGCAGGTGCTTGCCCAATTGTTCAATGGGTGTAAGATCCGACGGGTCGGCCGCCGAAGCCCCTTGCGGGGTGACCATTATGATTAGAAAAGCAAGAATGAATGAACTTAGGATAGCCCTCATAGTAATGTCCTTTGGTTAAGTTGTTCTAAACTCGCTTTGTTGCGAGCATAAGCAAAATCGCTTATGAGTGCCTGCCTGTCAAACCGTGCGGTGCAAATTTTTTTGGTTGCTCCCCAGGCTGTGGGATAGAGCACACTCCGTTGGCTTTGCCGGAGGGAGGAATATCCCCCGTTGCTTGCGATTCCGCCGGGTAGAAACCGAAGGCTGGACCGGGTTCCGAAACCGCGACTACGGCGATGTAGGCGCCTGGTACAGGCCCAGTTCGCCGATCATGGGGGCGGCGCGAGACTTCAGGATGGACAGCCGGACCTTGCGAGTGGTGACCTCGGGGAACCGGTCAAGTTTCTTGTAACCGACAGTGGTGTCCTTGGCAAAAGGCTGCCAGCCCTGCCCGTCCCAATAGGCCCAGGTATATTCCTCGATCCGTTGTCCCTGGGGGATATATTCCTGGACCATCGATCGATTGAACGTTACCGATCGGCCCAAGTCCATATCGAGCGTGGCCTCCCGGCCGTTGTCAGCCGGGGTCCAGTAGGTGGTTTGGTTGGCGTCAACGACCGTGCCGGCACCATGGTCTTTATCATCCTGGGTGCTGCTGGCGGTTACCCGAGCGTCGCTTGCCAGGTTCACAGTGAAGGTTTGATCCAGCGCATGGCGTAACTCCACCAGCCGCCGGGCATCGTTTTCGTTGATCAAACCGCGGCGGTCAGGCGGGAGGTTGAGCAGTAGAACCGAGTTTCTTCCCACGGATTTATAGTAAATATCGAGTAAGTCAGCCAGCGACTTGACCTGGTTGTCCTGGCTGGAATGATAAAACCAGCCCGGGCGAATCGAGACGTCGCATTCAGCAGGCCACCAGACCAGGCCGGTCCGGAATTGGACGGCGGGATTGGCCGGTTGCACGCTCCATTCGGTTTCCCGAGCCACGCCGCTTTCGTTGCCGACCCAGCGAATATCCGGACCGGAAATGGCGATCAGCGCGCGGGGCTGGAGTTCGCGGACCACGGCATAGAACCCGGCCCAATCGTAAACCTGCTTCTTGCCGTTCGGCCCTTCGCCGCAGGCGCCATCGAACCAGACTTCGGTTATCGGGCCGTAATTGGTGAGCAGCTCGCGAAGCTGGTTTTTGAAATGCTCGTTGTAGCGGGGAGAATCACCGTAGCCGGGCTCGTGGCGGTCCCAGGGCGAAAGATAGACGCCGAACTTGAGGCCGCCCTCGCGGCAGGCATCCGCTACTTCCCGCACTACATCGCCTTTGCCGTTCCGCCAGGGACTGTTTTTGACCGAGTGCTCGGTGTACCGGCTGGGCCAGAGGCAAAAGCCGTCATGGTGTTTGGCGGTTAGGATGATCATCCGGATACCGGCGTCCCGGCAGACCTTGACCCACTGGTGCGCGTCGAAGGCGGTCGGGTTGAACAGTTTCGGGTCCTCCTTGCCGTCGCCCCATTCGCGGTCGGTGAAGGTGTTCACGCCAAAGTGTGTAAAGGCGATGAACTCCATTTTCTGCCAGGCGATTTGTTCGGGCGTGGGTTTTACGGCGACAGCCGCGGCTGTATCCTGGTTTTGAGCGGTTGCGGTTGCGGTTGCGAGTGGATTTGCCAGCCCTGCCGCCAGGCACACCAGCAGCCAGCCGGATCGGATCAATAACAGACTTTTCATGCGTGTCTAATCGTGGTGGAACCATTCTTCCATTTGCGCCCACCATTCGCCTTCGCCGCGCGTCTCGAACGGCGCCATGCAGGGTTTGCACAACGCCCACCATTGTTGGGTCTTTTCATCGACCGCCATTCGGGCCATGTCGGCGGCAAAGTCCTCGCCATGGTACTCGAAGTAGCTAAAAAGCAGATCTTCCTTGCGGTAGATGGAATAATTTCGGATATGGCATTGGGTGATCGTCTTGAGCACCTCGGGCCAAACCGCCTCGTGGAGGCGTTTGTATTCATCCAGGCATTCAGGTCGAAGCCGGATCACCATTCCATATCGTTGCATAGCCTATGCCCCTGGCTTGGGCGACTGGACGAACTTGGCGCGTTGGGCCGGCAACCAACGGTCCAGCAAATCGTGGCAGTTCACGGCCTTTTCCGCCAAGTCCACCCCCACGTAATAATATTGGTTCGAAGCCTCGAACCCGATTCGCGAGTCCCGGCTCTGGATGGCATACAGCTTCTTCGCCAACTCTATTTCGTTGATCAACACCTTCTGCAGAATAAGCAGCCAATCGCTCGCGTCCGCGGGCGACTTGACGGCCGCCAGGGCCTGGCGCGCCTGGACAAATCGAGCCTGGTTGACGACAGACCGGAAATGAAGCGTGGCGGCCTCGGCAACGTTCAATTCGCGGGCCAATTCCTCGAGCTCAGCGGCGGAGAGCTTGGCTTGATTCGATTCAGCCGCCTTTTTCAAGCCGGCCAACGCGGCCTCGAAACCGCCGGCCACTTTGTCCATCTGCCCAATAAACGCCTCGACCGGATAAACAGTCCGCCAGCCGTCCAGGTCATCGTACGGAATCCCCACCATCGACGCGTGGTAATGGGTGGGTTCGCCCCAAAGTGGGTTGCTCGGGCCCATCTGCAACGGGGCGCTGTAGACCAAGCTGCCGTTGAACGGGAATTCGCTGAAGGCAGCGCTGAATTGCCGCCAGGCCTCGACGACCGCCGGGGACATGGTCGGGCCGAAGCGCCGTTGAGCCACTCGCTGGAGGACCTCGGCAACCCCCGGTGGCTTGGATTTCTTGTCGCCCCGTGCCATCTCCGCGACTACTTCGAGATTCGGAGACGGATAACCGCCCAGCGTCCAACCCAGCATGAGCCCGTCAAGGTCCGTTTCCCGCAGGTTGGAGGCGTGCCGGGCCACGTTTTCGAGGGCCGGTATATGGGGCACAGCCGATAGTTCCCACGTATTGCCGGCTTGAATCTTGGCGAGCGTCTTCAGGCCGCGCTGACGGGCCCATTGCCAATGCCGCTTGGCTCGAGGGCCGGGGCCAATCACGGATATGGAATACTCGCCCACCTCGGATGCGACCCCGCCGCGGTTGATGGGAATGCTCCATTCGCTCACACTCATCAGGGCCACATCGGTGGGCAACCGGTTGATAATGCCTTCCGCCCATGCATCCGCCCAGCCCCAGTCCCAGGCAATCAACTGGCTCTTGGTGCCGGCCTCTTGAATACCTTTGCGGAATAGGCCGTTCAATTCGGCAATCACCTCCGCCGGCTGGCGCTTGCCGCAGCGCGGGCAACCCGCCCCGCTGCTGTGCGACCAGCAATTCGTCAGGTTCTCCGACGCTGTGATCGTAAAGAAACCCGCCAGGTCCGGCACCGCGCGGCAGACATGCGCAATGGAATCGACAAGGTATTTTTGGACTTCGGGGCTGCTGGTGCACAGGGCGGCGTAGTCACCTTCCCCAACCCCTTTCATCTCCTCTCGAGTCTTGTAAAAGGCCAGCGGCATC
>JAMCZD010000329.1:0-805 GCA_023473405.1 Candidatus Omnitrophota bacterium | reverse complement strand
CCGGAAGATGCGCCCGGCAATGAGGCCGCGAGGATGCGTCCGGAGGACTTGCCGAAGGGCAGTGCGCCGGCGCCGGTCAAGTTTCCGTATTTCCCGGACCGGCTGCATGCTTTTATTTGGCGCAACCCCTTTCATCTCCTCTCGAGTCTTGTAAAAGGCCAGCGGCATCGCCCGCGGTTCATTCAGGTAAAGGTATATTCCGATCCCGTGCTGGCGGGCGCGTTTTACCAGGGCCCGCAGATTATCCAGACGTTCCTGGTAATGATCGCTCAGTTTGGGGTCCCAGGGAAACGGCGCCAATTTGCTCAGCACCGCCTGCAACCAGACCCCGTCCACTCCCACCTCCGCCATGCGAGCCAGGTAACCGTCTGGATACGGATCCGCTTCCTTGTCCAGGAGCGGGTCGCCGTAAAGGGCGAAATACGAATAGCAGAATCGGGGCGAAAACACCTCGGGTTGCGGCTCCGCCTTGGCTTCTGAGGGCAGTTTCCTGGACAAATGTGAAACGAATCCAAACAGGGGATCCTCAGGTTGACCCGCGCCGTCGGGGAACTCGAGCCGCATGACCTGGGCGATGGCGTGGTCGCGGTCCAGGGTTGCCTGGCTGGGCGGGGAATACCGCAATGGCTCGCATTGAGGTTTAAGCGAGCCGAGTTTGATGAACAGAAAATCATCCTCGCGAAGCGTGAACGCCATTTGCTCAGGCGTCCAGTCCAGCAGTTCCAACAACTGATCGTACGGCAACAGGTGCCAGTTGCGACGGATCACGGATATGTAGGAACGTCGCGTCTGCTCCGGGGGGACG
>JAMCZD010000249.1:1172-5283 GCA_023473405.1 Candidatus Omnitrophota bacterium | reverse complement strand
GTCAAAAACGTGCTTTGTTGCGCCGGGCACGCCTTCGATTGAAAATACTGGCAGGGACCACTCCAACCAGCACCGACGATCAAGTCGTTGCCCCCTTCGAATTCGACGGACCATAGGAGAGGCCGGGGAAACTCGCCCCGGCCTCTCGTCGCTGAATCCAAGGTTGAATCCTTAAACTACTTCTTCAAACGGAAATACTTGGCGCCTGCCCCGATGGTCACGGTCACGGGACTGGTATTGCCCCCCGCCACATCCGTCCAGCCAACCGGATTCGTCAAGCTGTCATTCTGCTGGAGGATGAAATCAGTGAAGTTCCACGTTAGTGTTAATTTATCACCAGACCGGCTGAAGGATAACGTCACCGGCTCCGCGGCAAGTCCCGGCAGCGCAGCTATCTTGTCCGCCGTTAAGGCGCCGTCGTAAATGCGCATGTCGTCAATTAAGCCCCAAAGTCGGCTGCCCCAACCAATTGACCCGAGCGAACTGGCCTTGCCCAGGTCACCGGGAATGTCGGCTACATTGGTGCCAACCGCCACCCCGTTAATGTATAGAACCGCGTTGGTCACACCCGCCGCCGCGTCATGGGTAAAAGCCAGGTGAAACCAATCGCTGGGCGTTGGCGTCACGAGGACGCGGTCGCCGCCGCCGTCATAGGTAGCTTGCACCTGGCCGTTGTTATCGGCGGTGATCTGCAAAGTCCCCGCCTGGGGGAAACTGTCCGGACTATAGATGCCCACCACCGGATCTACCCCAACGGCCATCACTTTCACCCAAGCCGCAAAGGTATAGGCCGGCAATCCGTTAAGCGACGATTCCTCGAGCAACTGAAGAAAGGTGTTCCCTTCCAATTGCAGCGCACCATCGCCCACCACTTTGTCCTCGGTGCTGATTGCGGCAGGCGCCGGGGCGAATCCAGCTGTTGCGTCGCGGAAAATCCCATTCTGGCGCCCGACCACTTCGTTGCGCAGTTCGCTCGTGTTCGTGACGCTGCCGGTATCAAAGGTGAAGTAAGAAATCAAGCTGATGGGTTTGGTGCCGCCGCTCACTGTCAATATCGCGTTGGTGCTCTTGACCGAGCCGACCACATTGCTCACCTGCAGCGCATAGCTGCCGGCGTCGGCCAGGGTGATTGGATCAATGGTGTAACTGTAATTGCTGGCCCCGGTGATGGCCAAGTCATCTTTGAACCATTGGAACGCCAGCGCCTGGCCTCGAGCCGCTGCCGACAGGGTAATGTGATCGCCTGGATACAGCGTGGCGCCTTGCGGTTGGAGGACTATTTCCGGCGGATCAAGGCTGAGTTGCGCGGCTTGAAAGTGGGCTGCAATTCGATCCTCGCTCAAGACGGTTGGATAAATCGCAAACTCGTCGACCAAAGCATTCAGGTTCCGTCCGCCGTTCCACGCCCCAATCTCGCCCTCGGTGAACTCAGGCGCGGCGTCCTTGATTCCCTCCGAAACAAATTTACCGTCCAGATAAACCCGCACCGCCGAGGTTGTCCCATCCCGCGTGACAACCAAATAATGCCATTCATTCGTGGGCCACATGGGAAAAAACTGGGGATGCGCCCCGCCTGCCGGGATGGCAAACTCGAACTGCGGACCCGCCGGGGTGGCATTCTTCAGATTCATATGCAGGCCGTTGCCTGCCCAGGCAGTGGTGTAAATAGCCGAAATCTCCCCTGATGCCGGGTCACTCTGTCGATTAATCCAAAGCTCGATGCTCACCTGATCCAATGGCCCCTGGCCCAAGTCAGGCACGTCAATGTAGCCTGAGGCAAGCTTCACTGCCGTTCCTAGACCGGCGGATGCCGAATTTTGCCCCAATAGCACCATCGTCGTCGTATCGGAATAAGTGCCGTCGACGTACGGACCAAGCGAACCGAGGTTTTGGGCCGTCGTCCCATCGGTCTCGTCCATCGGATAATAGACCAGCGGGGAATCAGCCAGGACTTCCTCCTGGTAAGTGGCCGCCCTGGCTGCTGCCAAAGCGCCGGCCATTACTACAAGCATCATCACGCTCATTATACCCCAAATGAACGACCCGGTTAGCCCAGAGCCACTTCCGGGAAAGGCCAACCCGCCGAAACGACCTGAGGTCTGTAGCACCGCCTGCTTCCGGTTGAAAGCAGAACGTGAATGGACTCTCTTATTCATTTTCTTTGAAGTTTCTGATTTTTGATTTTTGATTTGGCTGCCAGTTGTGCGCACGTAGTCGGGAACCAGTCACGGAAGCACAATTGGCCCCGCTATTGTTGAAGCTCATGCACACCAGCAACTCTGACGCGCACCATATCCACTGTCAAGGTGGGAATATAATATTTTCTATGATCGATTTAATATGTGGACAGGCCCAGCCTGCAACTGTTCCAGCCCCATCTGCCATTAGCCATTAGCCATTAGCTATTAGCTATTCTTGAGCGTGTTCGGTGCAAGTATTATGGGACCCAGATGGTGTTCCTCCGGATAAGGAGTAATTCGTTTGCCTTCGATTTGGGCACCAGACATCCGGGGAACCGGCCTCCCGGCGGTTGAATGAGTTGGCACCAGCCTCCGTATCAAGTAAAGTAGGGCGTGTCGTTCAGGCCAACATATGCCATGAAGATTACCCAAATTGAAACGATCTGGTTTGAATCCCAGCCCGAGGCAGTCTGGCGCGGCAAAGATCCTCTGAGCCGCCAGGCCCTCCCCAATAACCTGTGGGTCCGCATTTATACCGACACCGGCCTGGTTGGTTTGGGCGAAACCTATTATCTGCCGCGAGCGGTCAGCGCCATAATTCGCGATGTTTTTGCCCCGTTGTTGCTTGGACGCGACGCGCTCGACATCGAGAACCACTGGAACAACTTGTTCTCCGGAACAACTTGTTCTCCCTGGTCAATTTCTGCGGCTATGCCGGTGCCGAGATGCGGGCCATTTCCGCTATCGACATCGCCCTGTGGGATCTGGCCGGTCAACACGCCGGTCAACCCATTTACAATATGCTCGGCGGTCGCAGCCGGGAGAGTATCCGGGTTTATAACACCTGCGTGGGTTACGGAAAGTACCAGGACTATAGCGCGGTGATGGAAGGCCGAGCCGGCGAGCTGGCCCTTGATTTGCTCGGCCAGGGCATCCAGGCCATGAAGATATGGCCCTTCGACCAGTTCGGCACCACCCTCGCCGGCCCGGCCCAACCCCGCGGTGAAGTGCGGATTTGGGGAGCCGCCAGCGCCGCCGGTGTCCTGTCGCATTACCTCGATAACGCCGAGTTAAAAAAGGGACTGGCTATTGTCGAAGATATTCGCCGCGCCGCCGGTGATAAAATGGCCATTGCCATCGAAGGACACGCCCGGTGGGATCTGCCCACCGCGGTGCGCATCGCCCGCGCCTTGGAACCTTATGATATCCTCTGGCTCGAGGAAATCATGCCGCCGGATAATCCGGAGGCGTATGTCCGGCTGAAATCCGCCACCCGGATTCCCCTGTGCCAGAGCGAGCGCATGTTCACCCGGTTCAACTTCCGTCAGTATATCGAGAAAAATGCCGCCGACATCATCATGCCCGATTTGTCCTGGGGCGGTGGCTTTACCGAGACCCGCAAGATTTGCGCCTTGGCGGATACCTATTACCTGCCCGTTACGGCGCACGACACCATTGGTCCGGTGGCGCTGTGGGCGGCAGCACACCTGATGTTGCACATCCCCAATGCCCTTATCCAGGAGACCGTGCGTGGTTATTTGCACGGTTGGTACCAGGACGTCGTCACCAACCCCATCCCCGTTGAAAACGGCTCCCTCACCCTCGAAGCCAGACCGGGACTCGGAACCGCTCTCCAGCCCGACTTTACCTCGCGCCCCGGCGCCCACGTTGAAATCACCACCAACACCAGGTAAGGGCAGCCGGTGACCCGGGGCGTTGCCCCAGGCTGGTATGGCAACGCGCCGTTGGCGCTGTGAAACCGCTCACACCTTCAGAATCTCCGCCGCTTTACAGGCGATGGCTTGTTCCAAGTCGTGGGCTGTTCCTGAGCACCAAAGGTGCGGCCCCGTCCCAGTCTGGGGCAACGCCCCGGAAACGGCGGCCCAAGCAAATCCAAGGCCTGAAAGCCCGTCCCATCCGTGCGCTGAAAA
>JAMCZD010000249.1:0-1162 GCA_023473405.1 Candidatus Omnitrophota bacterium | reverse complement strand
TGTGGCGTGGCGATCGAGTCCGGGAGCGACACAGCAGACTTGGAAGTCTGCCACGAAAAAACAGTGGCGCCGGTTTCCGCCGCGTGACATGATCGAGTTCAAATCTAACCAATGTTAAGGCCGCCTGTCGCGCAGGCGCTTTGCAATAGGAGACGCGTATGAATGGAAGAGAAAGATTGCTGACCACCCTCGAAGGGAACCGGGCCGACCGTGTCCCCGTTGCACCGTTCCTCTACTGCAACAGCGTTTATGAAATGTTCCGGCATAAGCCGGAGATCGAGACCTTCTGGGACCCGCCGGATTTTGATCTCATCGAGAAGTTCGTCGAATACTGCGATTACTTTGGGTTCGACGTGCTGCACACCTTGGGGAGCGTTTGGGACTTTGGCATGAACACCTTCCTGGACCGCAGCGTGATCGTGTCGGCCGAGAATTGGGACGTGACCATTGCCGACGATCGGCGAGCCGACAGCCTGCATCGCACCGTGACCATTCACACGCCTGGCGGCGACTTGCGTCACACCGAAAATTACCGGAGAAGTTCCACATACCTCATCGTGTCCGCCCCCGAGGAATACCTCATCAAATCCAGGCGTGATTTCGAGCTGTTCAGAAAATACGCCCCTGCCGGCGACGACATGGATTGCAGCCTGATCCGCCGGGCCCGCAAGGCGGTCGGCAACAAGGGCCTGGTGGACGCCAATACCGGCGGCGCCTTCGCCACGCTCAATGCCTTCCGCAAATTGGACGACCTTTACCAGGACCCGGTCACCGATGAAGTTTTCTATCACGAAATGATCGACTACTTCGTCGAGCGGACGATCCGCCGTGATCGCAAGATGGTCGAGGCCGGTGCGGACGTTATCGAGGTAGCCGGACACTTGGTCGGCAGCATGGCCGGCCCGCGCTTTGCCAGCAAATATGTCATGGAATATGAAAAGCGGCTCGTCAAGGCAATCCGCGATATGGGTGTCCCGGTGATTTTCCATAACTGCGGCGACGCCGTTAAGGTAATGCACCTCTACAATGACCTCGATATCAGTTGCTGGGGCTACCTGACTCCACCGCCCTTCGGCGATGTGGACTTGGACCTTGCCCTGCAGACTATGCGACCGGATATGGCGCTCCGCGGAAACATTGACCAGGTCGAGTTCATGCCATA
>JAMCZD010000153.1 GCA_023473405.1 Candidatus Omnitrophota bacterium | reverse complement strand
GAGGATGATATGAAACAAATCGCAAAATGCACCTGACAGAATCGGACTTGAGATTTATTGTGGAATCGGTGGTCACCCAACGGCGCGACCATGACCACATCATCGGCCTGGTCCGGGACAAGGAAGATCTCCTCGATCCAATGCTGGAAGACCCGAAACTCGCGGAGCGACTCCTCAATGAACAGGAGGTTTTTGTCCGCACATCGCCTTACCTGATGTTCACCGTCCTTTTGCGCCGCTTGCGACGCGACCTCGAAGACCAGTCTTTCGTGCTCGAGGCGGGAGTGCGCGGCAAGAGCATCCCGGTCTTCGAGGCGCCCCAAGCCGTGCAGCTTCTCAGCGATCCAGCGATGCTCGAATATCTGACCGAAATGCTATGCTCGTTCGTGCGCACCAACACCGGCATGCTTTACTGGAAGGAACGAGGCGTCTGGCGGAAACGCAAATTCAGCGACGTGGACATGGACGACATGATTGCGCTGTGCCAATTGGTCGAACCGCGACTCAAGCCGCGCCTTTACAAACGCATCGCCGACATCGCGCTCTTTCTCACCGGAATTTATCCCGATCATGCCGCGTTTCTTGCCCGCCGGCCCCGAAGTCAAGCCGCCCTGCGGCGCACCGTGCCCGATTACGAGCGCGAGGGCCGGCACTTTTACGTCCTGGCCGCGGGCGAGTCGGAGCCGCCGTGGCCGGCCACCGTTTTTCAGAGGCTGGCGGAGAAATTCACCTTGGCACGCGCGGCCTTGAACACGTTGAATGACCGCTACCTTAAGCCTTTGCGGGCGCGATATTTCAATCTACCGGCGGGATAGGCGTTGCCATTAAAGAGGCAATCCAGCTTTGTCTGGAAGTCAGCGCCGAACGCGGCCTGCCGCTCACTACGGAAATTTACCAGGTCGAAGTTGCGCTCGAATGGCCCTATTTCGCGTACGCCTGGATCACTTTGAGGATGGCATTTGCGATTTGTTTCATATCATCCTCGGTGTAGGTGGGGAAGGCAAAACAGGTAAAAGTATGGCTTTCGTGCCAGCGTGAATTGGGGACCTCGACGTGACGATAATCAACGCTGGCCGGAGTGGTGTATTCGCTGGACCTGAACGGGAATCCGGACCGCCCAAAGGCATGGTGTTCCTGGAAGGCGCGTTCGCTATAGCACTGCGGCCAGAAGACCTTCCAGCAAGGGGCGCCTTCAGCGATCACGGCGGCGACAAACTGTTTGATGTCGCAATTCATTTGCTCGATCGCGAGCGAGGTGGCCAGGATATACCAGCCGTTTTGGCGCTCGGGCGTATCCACCGGCAGGTGTTTCACCAACGGACATGATTTGAGCGCGTCGATGAGGACATAGGCATTGCGCCGGCGGGCGGGCAGGTTCCAGGAGTCCATCCGGTCCAATTCAGCCAGGCCGATGGCGGACTGCATTTCAGTCATGCGGTAATTCCAGCCGACCATGTTATGGATGTAGGGCAGTTTTTGTTCCATTTCCAGGAGGTTGAGGCGCTGCTTGACGTCGTATCCATGGTCGCGGAAGCTGCGCGCGGTCCAGGCCCATTCCTCGTTATCGGTGGTCACCATGCCGCCTTCGCCTCCGGTGGTGAAGGTCTTGTTTTGGCAGAAACTGCAGGCGGCCATATGTCCCAGGGAGCCGGTTTTACGGCCTTTGTAAACACCGCCAAAGGCCTCCGCGTTGTCTTCAATCACGTATAGGTTGTGCCGGTTGGCAAAGGCCATCACCTTGTCCATGTCGCATACGTTGCCATAGAGATGGACTGGAATAACGGCGCGGGTCCGTTCGTTGACTAGCCGCTCGGCGGAGTCCACGCTCAAACAGTGGTCCTCAAGATTCACGTCGGCAAAGCGCGGGACGGCGCCGGCCTGGACCACGGAGAAACTGGTGGCGATGAAGGTGTAACTGGGCACAATGACCTCGTCGCCGGGACCGATGCCGAGGGTAGTCAAGGCCACGTGCAGGGCGGCTGTTCCCGTGGCAACGCTTATGGCATACCGGCTCCCTTGCCAGGCAGCGAATCGCTTTTCGAATTCCATTCCTTTTCGCCCCGTCCAGTAATTGACTTTGCCGGAGCGCAAAACCTCGGTAACGGCTTGGATGGCTTTTTCGTCGAATTGAGGCCAGCCTTTCAACTGGTTCGTAACCGTCTTCGGGCCGCCGTTGATGGCTAATTTTGAGGTCATGAGGTTATGTTTATCCTAATGCACAACCATCGACAAGATTAGAGTGCAGGCATAGTTTCATCGCAAAGGGACTGGCAGGGCACAGCCTTGCCTATCAACGTTCGCTGTCACTCTTGGTCTTTGGGGACCTGCTCATGACCGATATACACGCTTTCCGCGCATTTGCGCTCCCCATACCCGGCAAGCGCCTCATTTGCCTTCCAAACCGCTTAAGAAAGCGAGGACCAATTCCGGCAAATTTTCGCTGTAGCCACCCTCCAAAACGCCGAACAACGGAAAGCCCAGCGCGCGCAGCGAACGGCCCAGCCAATGATAGTCGTCCGGTTCGAGCAACTCGTTTGCTATGGGGTCTCCGCGGCAGGCATCGAAGCCGGCGGATACCGCCACCAGGTCCGGCTGGAACATCTTCAATTCCTCGATGGCCTTTTCCAAAACCTTGCGATATTCCAGGTGCGGGGTCAGCGGCGCCACGGGGAAATTATGTGAGTTACCGACGGATTGCGCCCCGGTTCCCGGATAATTTGGATACTGGTGAATGGAAAACAGGGAGCAACCGGGATCGTGGAGGAGGATGGCCTCGGTGCCGTTGGCATGATGGACATCGAAATCATAAACCGCCACCCTGGCTACGCCCTGGTTCCTCGCCTCGAGGACGGCGATTGCAACATTGTTCAAATAGCAGAAACCCATGGCCCGTTCTCGCAAGGCGTGGTGACCGGGCGGACGCATGAGGCTGAAGGCTAATTCACTACGCCGGGCGCACTCGAGGGCCGCCAGGGCTCCCCCGACCGCGCGGCGCGCGTATTCGAGAATCCGCGGGTAAGCAGGCGTGTCCGGATCGAAATCCAGGGGCTGCCGCAACCGTTCGAGATGGGCGGCCGAATGCACACGCAAAATTTCCTTATCAACTTTGCCAAGCGGCTCTTCAAATTCAACCGGAAACGTTGTTTGTTGCCGGAGCTTCTCGACCGTCAGGCGGATGCGCTCGGGCCGTTCCGGGTGGCCGGCGCGGCCGTATTCGGTGCAGCGTTTATCGGTGATAATTTTCATCCGTGATTTGACTGGCCGAAAGCCAATTAAAATAAGCGTAAAGGACACACCCGGCCGCGTCAAAGCGGGAATGCGTTGCATTCAACCGCCGATCCACCTATGATGAATATTGCCCCGGTGGAATAGCCGTTCCCGGGCAGGAGCATGGCTGATTACAAAGTCCAACTTGAAGTGTTTGAAGGTCCGCTTGACCTCCTCCTGTATTTAATCAGGAAGGAGGAGGTGAGCATTTACGAGGTCAACCTGACTCGGATCGCCACCCAGTTCGTCGAGTATGTGGAAATAATGCGGAACCTCGACCTTGACATCGCCGGAGAATTCCTGGTAATGGCCGCCACCCTCATGTTCATCAAGAGCCGCGAACTCCTCCCCGTCGATCAACAGGCCCAGGTCGAAGACGAGGAAGACCAAATTGACCCGCGCTGGGACCTCATCCGCCAATTGGTTGAATATAAAAAGTTCAAGGACGTCGCCGCCCAACTACAAAACCGTGAAAGCGAGCAGGAAAACCGGTTTCGCCGCCAGCCGCAAAAACCGGACCTGGAGCCGTCCGCAACCGAGGCTCGCCCCGAAGTCTCGCTGTTGGACCTGGTGAATGCCGTGAGCGCCATCTTGCGCCGATTCCACCAGGCAGCGCAGGTGCCGGGAATTTTCGAGGACAAATGGACCGTAAGCGAGAAAATCCAAATGCTCCTCGAGATGATCGCCGAGCGACCGGTCCTGCAATTTTCCGAGTTGTACCACGCGGCCCATAGCCGTTCGGAAATCATCGCCACTTTCCTGGCCTTGCTCGAATTGATCCGCCTGAAACGATTGTCCGTATCCCAATCCGAACCATTTGGCGAAATCATGATTGCGCCGAAAGCCCACCCGGCGTCCGTTCCTCCCGCCTCGACGGAGGCCGTTCCCGCGCCGTCGAGTCCCTAGGTTTCATGGAACTGAAATTCATTTTGGAAACCCTGCTTTTCCAGGCGCAAAAACCACTTAACGCCGAGGAATTGCGCGAGATCCTGCGGCTGGCGGCCGAGCGCTCCGAGGATCCCGAAACCAAGGCCTTCAAGAAGGTCAAATCGGAGGAGATCATCAGCGTCCTCGACCAACTGGAAGTCGATCACGCCGCCGCGCAACGGAGCTACCGTCTTATTTGTGTCGCCGGCGCGTGGCAGTTTGTGAGCCAGCCCGAATACGCCCCTTGGTTGCGTGCCATGCTGGGCGCCAGAGTCCGCCCACCCCGCCTTTCTCAGGCTGCGCTCGAAACGCTCGCGATCGTCGCTTATCGTCAGCCTTTGACTCGGGCAGAGATCGAACAGATTCGCGGAGTCTCGGTCGATGGCGTCATGCAGACCCTGATTGAACGGGGCCTTGTCGAAGCGGTCGGGCGTGCCGAAGCGGTCGGGCACGCCACCACTTACGGAACCACCGGCGCGTTTCTCGAATACTTCGGATTGCGCAACCTGGATGATTTGCCGGCCGCAGACGATCTCCGGCGAATCGAGCTCAAAAAGTCAGCCCCTTTGCAGACCGCCGAGTCCAACCTGGCCACCGCGCCGCCGGCGGAGCTCGAAGCCAGCGCTCCCGCTCAGTCGTCCGCTCCGGATGCCCCTGTCGAGAATGCCGGCCAACCCGTCGGCCTCGAGGTTGGCGAAACGCCGGCGCCTTCTGAGGGAGAGGAAGCGGAAACCGCCGCTACTGAAACGCCGCAGGAAAGCCTTGCCGCCGCGTCGAACGACTCGGCCGATGGATCCGCGCCCCCGAACTCGGACCGCCTCGAGCCACCCCAATAGATGTATCAAAAACCATGAATATATCTGAACACCGCAAAGCCATCGATCAATTGGATGCCCAAATTGTTCAGTTGCTCAACGAACGCACCCGGCAGGCCCTGGCCATAGGCGAAATCAAGCTGAAAAACGGCGAGGAAATCTATGCCCCCGACCGCGAGTTGGCCGTGTTTCGCCGAGTCTGCGAGTTGAATCGCGGCCCGATTACCAGCGAATCGCTGCGCGCGATCTACCGCGAAGTCATGTCCTGCGCCTTGCAACTGCAAAAG
>JAMCZD010000321.1 GCA_023473405.1 Candidatus Omnitrophota bacterium | reverse complement strand
GAAACTCAACCGTGGGGCAGACCTCTGGTCTGCCGGTTGGCCGGGCCTCCGGCCCGGACTCCCCATTGACGGGGAGCCGGAGGCTCCTTGAACCGGCAGACCGGAGGTCTACCCCACATTGGCAGACCGAAAATCTGACCCGCGCCCGGGCGGGACCAGTGGCGATCATTTGAAGTGGATGAAACCACCGTCAACCACCAGGTTGGCGCCGGTGACGTATTCTGATGCGTCACTGGCCAGAAACACCGCCGCTCCTTTCAAATCGAGGCCTTCCCGCCCCATCCGGCCCAAGGCAACCGCCTCGGAATAGCGCCGGACAAATTCGGGATCATGGTTTCGATATATCCCGCCGGGCGAGATGGCGTTCACTCGAATACCGTATGGCGCCAGCTCAGCGGCGACGTCCCTGGTAAACCCCAGGACACCGGCTTTGGCGGCGGCATAGTCCACCAGGTTCGGTCGCATCTCGAGGCCCTCGTACATCTTGCGATTCCGTCCGACCAAACCGGCTATGCTCGAGATATTAATAATGACTCCGGCCTTTCTGGGCATCATAACTCGAGCCGCAGCACGGGTGCAGAGGAAGACGCCGGTCAAGTTGGTCCCGATCACGTATTCCCAATCGGCCAAGCGGCGCTCCCAGAGGTGGCAGAACTTCGAGTCGGGCGCCCCGCCCGCATTGTTCACGAGGACATCGAGGCGGCCCCAAAATTCCAAGACCTGCTTGAAACCCTGATCCACTTCGCTTTCGTCCCGGACATTCATTTTGATCCCGCGCGCCTCACCACCGGTCAACTTCGACAATGCTCGAGCCGCCTGTTCGGCGCGCTCCTTGTCCCGGCTGGCGCACACCACCCTGGCACCCATTTCCAGCATGCCCTGGGCTATCTCATGGCCAATTCCCATGGCTGCGCCCGTTATCAACGCCACGCGCCCGGACAAATTGAAAAGTTCAGGCGCAGTCGGATTCTCTTTCGACATACGGGCAGGCGAGTTAGGAGAAGAGGCTGATGGTTTTGGCGAGAATCTCGGCCTGCTGTTCGGCCACCTCGAGGTCGAAGCTGTTGGTTTTGAGCTGCATCACGTAGGGTTGAATGCTGTCCCAGACAGGGCAGCTCACCTCGCGATAGTCAGGCAGAATCCCCGCATAATGCGGATAACGTTTTGGATACTTCTTTACCTGGTCACTCAGCTTCGGAAACACCGGTTCGCGATACACCGGCAGATACGCCCCGTAAAATCCGTCACCGCCCAGCTTTACGAATTGCCGACGGAACTCGGCCCAGTCAACGTCCTTGCGCAGCATTCGAACCGCATAGGTGAAATAGCTGTGGACATAGCCTTCCGGGGTTTTCTGCGGCACGATCCAATCGCAATCCAGCAACGCCTCCGCAAGACACGCCGCCGCCGCCTGGCGCATTTGGACCAATTCCTCGAGACGTTCGAATTCGCCCAGGGCCACCGCGGCCGCAATTTCCGGTAGCCGGTAGTTATAACCCAAATCGGTGTGCCTTTGGAAGGTTGGATGACAACGGAGCTCCTGCGGAACCACGGTATCGCCGGGCTTGCCGGACAGGGTGGAAAAGCCCAGGACAGCCGCCTTGCGGGCCCGGGTGGCCAATTCTTCATTGTCGCATATTAGTATGCCGCCGTCACCGCAAGTCATATGTTTAGATCCCTGGAAGCTGAAACTGGCAAACTGCCCAATTGAACCGACCACGCGTCCCTTGTAGTAGCCCAGGAAACACTGGGCATTGTCCTCGATAACGACAAGGTCGTGCTCCCGGGCCAACTCCATGATCGGATCCAGGTCGGGCGACAAGCCGCAGATCGAGACCGGTATGATGGCTTTGGTTCGCGGCGTAATCTTGCGCCGGACGTCTTCGACGCTGATGGTCCATGTTTCCGGGTCAACATCCGCGAATATAGGGACGGCATTGACGTAGAGCGCCACCGAGGCGGTCATGAACACCGTGTATGCCGGCACGATCACTTCGTCCCCTACTCCAACCCCGGCAGCCATCAAGGCCGACTGCATGGTGCCGGTCCCGTTGGCATGAAGGATGCCGAATTTGCGGCCGAATTTCGCGGCGAATTCACGCTCGAGCCGGGCGGAAATTCCCGGTGAAGAGCCGTTATGGAATCCGAAGTCGAGCACGGCATTGACGTATTGACGCGCCTGTTCCGACACGCGCGGGATGGAAAACGAGGTCTTTATCATAAATCTTTTCTTAGTGGTTTTGGGCTGAGCGCGGCGTGGCCTGGCGCATTTGCTGATACCTGGCGTCTATCTCGTCGAGTTTGAAGCGCGCGCAGACGACGCAAGGTTTCTCGCCCTCGTTCAAGGTGCAATAAGTGGTGGCCACGAAAGTGTTGTCCGGCAGCAGCTCGAGCCCGGCATAACCGGTGTCGCCAAAGGACCCGCGGTTGTGCAACAGCCGGATTCGGTATTGTCCTTCACGCCCATGGACAATGTCGTCGTACCGCCCCACCCAGGCGGCAAAGTCGCCCTTGGTCGGGCTGCCGTCGGCCATATCGCGGAACGTGACCACCAGCCTTCCGTCCTGGGCATAACGGGGCATGTGCCGATGGCCGGTCAGGGCCGCCGGCAACTCGACCGGCTTGGACCAAGTCTTGCCCTCGTCGTCGGACAGGACCATGAGCGAGTTGAATTGCCCGGCGTTTTCGCGCAGCAACGCGCAAATCTGTTTGCCATCCGGCGACCTGATCACCCCCGGTTCATCGGGGCACGCACCTTCGAACTCCGTACCGACCACGTCCACAATCTTGGTCTGCGGCTCCCAGGTGAGCCCGCCGTCCGGGGAGATACTCTGCCAGATGGTCAGCGGTGGCTGGTCTATGTCCTGATAACCCCGAACGAACAGCGCCAGGTGCCGATTGCCGGCAATCGAGACGATCGTGTTCGGGGCCACCACGCCGTGCAGGCCGTTGGGCTTGAATGGTGTCCAGGTATCGCCATTATCCAACGACACCGCCTGGCGGAAAGCACCGTTTCCCTCGATCACAAACAATCGCTCGATACCGTCCGGACCCGTGAGCCGATGCAGGCACGGACAGTTATTTGCCGTCTTCCAGTTGTCCGGCACCGGCAATCGTCCAGACCAAGTCAACCCGCCGTCGGTGCTCTTCTTCAGAACCGCCGCCGGGCCGCCATGACCAAGCGGGTAAGTGACGAACATCGTCCGGCCATCGGCCATCAGGACCGTAGTCGGATGGCCCAGGTACTGACCCGGGACTCTATCAACAATGACCTGCCGGCCAGTCTCATTCGCCAGGTCGATCATCGGTATCGTAAAAGACTTCGATACGCGCGACACCGCCGGTGTCCGCAACGAACCACTGGCCGAAAACTCGTAAACCCGCATCGTCGAGCGCCATGGCCGCAGGCCGAACTCGCCATAACCGAAACCGCTGACATTGGCGGCATAGACTTCCTTGCCATCGATCGAAAAGGTCAGGCGCTGGCCCTGGCGGTTTACCTCGAAATTGAATGGCTTTCCCGAAATTATGTAGTCCGATCGGCGCAGGGGAAGGAAGTGCAAACCGCCAAACATCGGGCCTTCCACGAACATCGCGTCGGGCTCGCCATCAAAACCGAAATGATTGTTCCGGCCAATCACAAAGGACGCCGCGGTGTCCTTAATGACCATTATCGCCAAACGCGCTTCGATCTTCGCGTCCCCTCCACCCAAGGCACTGGCGGCGTAAAGGAAATTGCCAGTGCCGGTGCACTCGATAAAGCCATCTCCTTGTTTCCATGTCTTACCGCTCTGGCGCACCTGGCGGGCTTGGCCTTGGTGGACATAGACAGCCTCATCCGACCGCGCGGATGGCGTGGCCTGCCACAGGGTCAGCAACAATGACAGGCCAGTGGATACACGTGGTATTGGATTATTCATAATCATTGAACGTTGCATTCTCGATAGCCAGCGGCCAATGCTTCAGCCCTGGGAACGATAATTGGATGCATACCGCTGTTCTCCTTCACGATCCTCGAGCACAGTTCCGAACTATTGCTTTGGCCTGGGCAGGTAATGGGTCCAGGGCCCGCCGCCCAGTTTGAATCCGAGCATATCCCTGCCTCTAAAGGCCTCGACATGCCCATCGGCGTGAGAGGCGTTGAATCTCACGCCGTCAGGCAAAACGCCCTTGCGGTCGTTCTTGATCCAATAAGATTGAATCCAGGTATCGCCGCGGTTGAAAGTATGAGGCTGGTCCCCTCCCAGTGGATGCGATGACCACCAATCGTAGGAACCAGCGGGATCATTGTAGGTGAGTTCGTCACTAGTCAGGGTCTTGGTGGCGTTTGCACGGTCCGTGGTCGTGGGCGGCTCGAATTTGACCTTGTCGAACATATAGCCGTCAAAATTCCACAGCATGGTGTACGAACTCCGGGCTATCCAGGTCCGGCCAGTCAAATAGGCAACCTGCATGTCCTTCGAGATGTTCGGCGCCAGGGGACACTGGAAATATTGTGCCTGGCCCAAATAACGCAACAGGAACTTGCCGATCCAACCCCCTTCCGCGCCGTCTCCGCCCAGGACACCCGAGTGGTAAGTTATGTCACAAGCGAAGTCGTAGCCTTCGCTGGTGGTCTTGGCAATCGTGGGCGGAAATTTGCTGTTGTAATCCATCGAGTAGAGAATCGCCGTCATCGCAAGCTGTCTCTGATTGGAAGTGCAGGTGGCGTGTTTCGAGCTTAGTTTCGCCTTCGTCAGCGAAGGCAAGAGCATGCTCGCCAGGATCGCAATGATGGCAATCACCACCAACAGCTCGATAAGTGTAAAACCGGCGCAACTAATCGCGCCTCGGCTCGTTAACCCGTTCTCAGGCCGATCCCCCTTTGACCGGAGAATCGAGAACGGTCTGAGTTGGAGTGACTTTTGACGTTTCATACGCTTGAGGTCCCTGAATGGGAGGGCGGGCGCTTCGCCAGACACGAAGTGCAAAGCTCGCGAAGTACCGCCCTCCCGTCGCATAGGAGAACCACTACTCTCAGGTTACTGTTGACGCAAACGATAGAATTCCTGGCCGCTGCTCTTCAGGTTAATCGTTACCGGGCTGGTGTTCCCGCCGGAAACATCCGTCCAACCGGCTGAATTGCCTATATCGGTGTTCACTTGAAGCACAAAACCGGCTTCCGTCCAGCTCAGCACTAGTTGGTCGCCGGATCGCGCAAAGTCCAGCCTCACACTGACTGGGGCGGCGTTTATGTAGGTGTTCCGCAGGTAAGTCTCGACCAAGGCCACATCGGAGGAGCAGCGGCCAGGAATTCTATCGTTT
>JAMCZD010000031.1 GCA_023473405.1 Candidatus Omnitrophota bacterium | reverse complement strand
CTGCTCGCCTTGTCGGTCGAGGGTAAAAGAATTCAAAACCTGGAGGGACAAGACATTCGTTTCTACCGCGCCCGAACCTGCGCGTAACTTCACTTGCGGGACGCCGGGCTCCTCGAGGTTATTGGCAAATCGCAACTCGATAATCGCATTGGAGGATCGTTCACCAACCGATCTTTTCTGGACTGGCGCAGCACCTGCCGCGGTGCCAAGGACGTTGGTTAGAGGCGCAGCCGAACGCCGGGCGAAGGCAAAAGTGTCCTGCTTCGGGGCGCCGAAATAGAATTGCTGAGTCGGGGCGGGTAGACCTCTGGCGTTGCTCGATGCCGTCAGGCCTTTGCCTTCCAATCGGCCGACTGCAACCGGGGCGGCAGCAGTTGCGGTCAACGGAGCGGCCGCAGGCGCGCTCACTTGTTCTTTATCTGATTCGGCCATTAGCGGAGAAGGCGTGCTGCTTGGCGGAGGCGGGGCTAGAACCGCGGGTGGCACAGGGGGAAGGGCCTTGGCAATTTGCCGCACCTCCTGAGTGTCGTTTCGCACCAGGCGCAAGCGCTCTTCGTGCCTGGCCGGGCTTGGCCTGAATGCCCAAATGACGACCGCCAGGACGGCCACCAATGCGCTGCCCCATGCCAATCGCGGCCACCATCCGGTCAGCCGCCGTGCCCATGAAACACCGGCCTCGTCGCGTTCTGAAAAGGCGCGGGCGATCTCGGTCTGCAGGAATTGACGCATGGCCGAGGGCATCTCGAGCGGTGCGCCGGCGGCCTCGCGCCGTCGTTTGGCGTAGGCCTCGAGCCACTGCTCAATGTTCGGGTCCAATTCGGACGGCATACTGGTTAGACGGAATAAGGGGTCGAATTCTCCCGAGCCAACAATCCGCGCGCAACGGCGGCGAGCCGGTCGAGGCATCGGCTGAGGCGCGAGCTGACGGTTTTGGGATTGAGGCGCAAGGTCAGTCCGATTTCCTCATAGCTCAGATCGCCGAAATATCGGAGTTCGATCATCTCGCGGCAGGGGAGTTCCAATTGTTGCAGGGCATGGCCGACCATGGCCAGGCGCTCGGCCTTAATGAGCTGGGTATCGGGTCCTGGATCGGAGCCGGGCGGGTCAATCGCCGGGCCCATTTCGGGGTCGGTTGCGTGAAGGGAGAGCGTAACGGCGCCGCCCCCGCGCTTGGCGGCGTTTTGGCGTTCCCGATAATCGCGAGCCTTGTTGGCGGCGATGCAAAACAGCCAGGTCTGGAACTGGCTCTGGCCGCGGAACGACTCGAGGCGCTTGATGACGGCCATGAATGCGTCCTGGCAAATCTCCTCGACGTCTTCACGTTTGAAATCCGGCGCCAATTGAAACACGAATCGAGCGGTTGCGGCGTAATGCAGGTCAAAGAGCTGGTCCCACGCCGCCGCTTCACCACGGCGGCAACGGTCGATCAATTCGGTTTCGGCGGGATTGTTCATGCCGAGTCGAGGGCGGCGGAGCCGTTGCTTGGACTAGATTCCTGCGGACTTGTCATAAAGCCCATTTGCCGATTCCAGTAACCGCCACACGGGGTTCGCTGTCAAAACAATTCGGTGACAAATCCCGGCGGCTATGGCTGACTTCAGGTGATTGGAAAGTTAGAATGACTTGTGATGTTTTTAAGCGGGACGGACGACCACGGCGCGACCGGTTTTCGACCGGCAAATCGGGAGCGTCTAATGCCTGGTATAGTCGCGGCCTGGCGCTGGCCGGTGCGCGTGGATGGGCCGGGTTGTTTGTGGTGTTATGTGTGCTCCTGGTGGTGCCCGCGCAAGCCGTTACCCAGTTGAACCGGGACGGCAAGGTGCTACGGTTGAGCAATGGTTTGATCGCCACCACGTTCAACCTGGCCAGCGGCGAGTGGGAAGCGTTGTATAACGATGGAACGGTGTTTGCCACTCAGCTCCGTTGCACCCTGGACACCGACGGCACCATCTCGACGACGAATGGACCGCCAACGTTCACCTTTTTCCTGATCCGGCAGCCGATAGACCGCGGTATCCGGCTCGAGATTCAGCGCGGAACGGTTCGCCCAATGGTGCTGGCGCTCACGATGTATGACAATCTGCCTTTGCTTTTTGTCCAGGTGCGCCTCCCCGATGCCAAAGGGATCAAGATAAGCCAAGTCACCGTGCCCGAGGGAAGAATATACGCTGGTGAGGACGTCCATAAGGTCTGTGTCCTGGCCAATCCCACCGCCGGCACGGGTTATTCGGAAATCGAACCCATCGATCTGACCGACGCGCGCAATCATTGGGAAACCGACAGCCGTTTCTATCTCTGCGCCTACAACCGGGCCGATGAGCGCAGCGTCGTCCTGGGCGCGCTCTACGCCAAAGGGTCCAATCACATCGAAGCCGAGGTGGACCCGCAACGGGATGGGCGGGCGATCTTTTTCAAGTCGTGCTGTTCTTATGAGAGTACCCCTTTGTCGGTCGAAACGGAGACTTGGGAATCGCCGGTGTTTGTCATGGGCGCACCGACCAATGTCTTTCAAGGACTCGAAGCCTATGGAACGGCGGCGCGGGCTTACCGGCCCCACCCCATCTTGGACCGTCCGCCGAGCGGTTGGTGCAGCCGCGACACCGGGGCATCAACCAACCAGGACGAATTATTTGCCAACATCGACGCCTTGAAGGCGAATCACCTGGATGAATTCGGTCTGCGCTATGTCCAGCTCGATGACGGCTGGCAAGAAGGTTCACACAGCAGCGGACAGTGGTGGCCGCGGCCGGACCGATTTCCGGAAGGCATGAAGGGCGTGGCCGATTATATCCAGTCCAAAGGGTTCGTGCCGGGATTATGGTTCAGCCCGTTTGGTGAAGATGCGGGGCAATCGAATCAAAAAGGCCTATTCGCCATTGGCATGAGCGGCGGCTACGACCTGTCACGGCAGAACTTCAAGCAGTTTCTTCGTGAAACCGTCAATCGCCTGGTGAATGACTGGGGGTTCCGCTATCTCGAGGTCGGTTCCTTCCCTTTAGACCAGCCCCTCGGTTTGACGGCTCCTTACGAGGTCTCCTACCGGGAGGCAGTGCGGACGATGCTGGGAATCCTGGCGCCTTGCAAAGGCTATCTGTTGAGCAGCCACGGCTACGAATGGTTAAGCGCCGGACTTTCCGACGGCCAGTGTCTGGGCGGCGAGGTGCGCGGCGGTGATTTGACCGGCCTCTATCCCACACTCGAGTCCTGGCCTCGCCGCTATTTCGGCCACAACAATTTCTGGATTGGCGACCCCGGCCTGCTTCATATCGACCTGCCCACCGATGCCCAAAGCCGGGTCTGGGCCAGCTTTGTTGCCCTCTCCGGCGGGGCCGCTTTCTCGGGCGATGACATTACCAAGCTCCCCCCATCCCGCATCCAAATCTTGAAAAAGGCATTCCCCGCCCAGGGTATCGCGGCGCGTCCCTGCGACTTGTTTGACCGTCCGCCGGGTTGGGCTCCCAAGTTTCCCCGCATCTGGGACTGCAAGATTCGGCAGGGCGGCGTAGGCCAGTGGGACGTGGTTGGTTTGTTCAATTGGACGCTGGACAGCGGGGCGGGGCCGGGGGGAAATGTCGGCGAGCCGCAAAATGCGATTGTGAAGTTTGGCAAGCATTTAGATTTAAAACCTGACCGGCGATACCTGGTGTATGACTTCTGGCGGCAGCAGTACCTCGGCGCGTTCACCAACGAATTGCGGGTCGGGCTGCCGCCGGCCAGTTGCCGGGTCTTGGTTATTCGGGAGGAAACCGATGCCCCGCAGTTTCTGGGTGACAATCGCCATATTGTCAACGGGGCCGGCGCACTGGAACGAATCCAATGGGACAAGGGATTCCAGACCTTGAGCGGCTGGGTGGAAACGGCAAGCCACTTCCGCTATTCAATGGCCCTTCACTTGCCGTCGGGTGTGACCATTGCCAGGGTCAAGGCCAATGGCCAGGCCGTTACCAACGTGGTAATTCATGATTTTTGGTCGGAGATAACGTTCGACAGCGGCAATGACGGCAAGGTGCAGTGGACCGTTGAAATGAGAAGTGCGCCCATGCCGCCTGAGGCGACCGCGAACTCGACACTCGGTTGGTTGCCAACCGTACAACCCGCCGCCGGCGACAAGGAAATTGTCCTGCGCCGGGTCCAGCCGCTCTGGACCGACCGGCAGCATGACGCCGGCTCGAGGCCGATTGTCCATGGGTCCTCTCCGGACTTGGAAACCCTGGCGCCATTCTGGATCGATTGGGATGTCTCGGCGTATACCTCGACGCACCCCTTCCTGGAGACAGATTGCGCGGCTGCCGGAGATGGGAAGGTCTTCTTCGAAGTGTTGGGCGATGGCGTCCCGATTCAGGCGACAGGCGTTTTGCAGAAAGACCAGACGGCACACCTCAAGATCCCGGTGGCGGGCTTGAAGGAGCTGACCATTATCTGTCATTACGTGGACGGCTGGTTCGAGAACGTCAAGGGGATTCTTAAAAACCCGCGCTTGGTTCCCAAGTGATCCAGGACGGCCTGGGCGGCCCTTTGGCTCGCCCCAGGCGGGCCCAAACTGGCAATAACCTTGCTCAGCTTGGCCTGCACGGCGGCACGGAGGAGCGGGTCATGCAACAAATCGGTCGCCCGGGAAGCGATGGCCTCCGCCACCGCACCGTGTTGGATCAATTCGGGATAGACCGATTCATTGGCCAGCAAATTGGGCATGGCCAGGTATTTCACCCTGATAATGCGTTTGCCAAGCTCGTAGGTGCTCCATGAAGTCCGGTAAATAACAACGGTGGGCACGCGGAAAAAGGCGCATTCCATGGTGACTGTGCCAGAAGCTGCAATTGCCAGCCCCGATTCGGCCAACGAATCCGCCAGGCCGCCCGCCCGAATTTCCAGACCCGGCATGTTAATTGCCCACGGGCGTGCCAGCTCAACCAATGCTTCATTAGGCAGGACCAGGCGCAATCGAACCAATGCCTGCCGTGAAATGATCTCCGCGGCTTCGAGCATGGCCGGGAGATGCATGCGCACCTCGCGCCTCCGGCTCCCCGGCAGCAGGAGCACCAGCACGGGTTGCGCCCGGCCCACCGGATCGCCGCCAACCGGCTTCTCCCGAGCAGGCACCTCCTCCCGCTCCTTCACTTGCCCTCCCGCAACGTCCCTTAGCCCCTTGCCCTTACCGCTTAGCCCTTCGCCCTTACCGCTTAGCCCTTCGCCCTTTGCACCACCCATTCCGTCCTCTGTCCTCTGTCCTCCGTCTTCCGTCCTCTGTTCCGCGTCCTCCTCGCCCTTACCGCCTAGCCCTTCGCCCTTACCGCTTAGCCCTTCGCCCTTTGCA
>JAMCZD010000278.1 GCA_023473405.1 Candidatus Omnitrophota bacterium | reverse complement strand
GCCGCCGGCCCGGCGCCTGGCCGTGCCTGCTTGCGCAGTTCGCGAACCGCGTCGAGAAACGCATCCTGGTCCGGAAACGAAATGGCGTCGTTGGGGCACAGGGCGAGGCAGTTGTTGCAGAGCACGGTGCATTGGTGGAAATGGACCACGCGGGCCTGGCCAATCGGTGAGGCAAACTCGAATTTCTGGACGGCTTCAGTGAAGGTCCCGGCCAGCACAATCACCGAGCAATGTCCGACACCATAGGCGAGCAGGAGCGAAGCGCCATAAACCGGGTTGGACTTGCCAAGCTTGAACGTGACGGCCAGCATCGGGGCCATGTAGGCGAATGTGCACGGCCCCAGCGCGATACGGAAGACCAATCCGAGGATGAACGCCGCCATCAATCCCTTGCGCCTCATGCTCACCTGCCCAGGCCCGGCCCAGGGCATTGGGATCACTCCACGCAGGTAAAGTCCTACGATCAAGAAAATGGCGGCGACGAAGTAGTTCCCCCAGCGGCCTACGTCACCCATCATCCGACCGGCGGCGGCGGTAATCGCGCCAATAGCCGCGATAGTGACGAGGATGCCGACCGAGAACAACGCGGCTGTCGAGAAGGCGCGGCTGCTGCTCACCCGCCCCTGACCGGTGATGAATCCCACAATCAGCGGGATGCTGGCCAGATGGCAAGGGCTGAGAATAATGCTCAGGATGCCCCAAATGACCGCCGCGCCCAATGCAACCAGACCCGCGCCTTCAACGGCATGACTCAGGTTGGTAAACAGTTGTTCCATCGAGTGGAAGGTGAAACGTGATGAGTGAGGCACCGGGCGCGCCGGCTCAAGTTTCGAGCATCTGCGCAGCCTTGCTCACCGCCACCTGGATGTGATCAAAAGTGGGCGCGCTTTGGCCTTTTTCGAGTCCCAAGGACTTCAACTGGAGATGTTCGAAGGTCTTGAAACCCGCTTCGAGCAGGGTGTGCTTGGCGCATTCGGCGGCGCATCCGTCAATCACCAGAATCTTCCGCGCCAGTGGGATGTTCACAAGGATGTCAGACACGCGCCCGCCCACGCCGGCCAGGCAATACATTTTGCCTTTGCCTTCTTTCGTCAAACGGCGGGCCGCGCGGTCGCTGATCTCACCCACATCCGAGGCGCCGGAGCAGGGAAAGATGAGTTTGGGGGCGGTTGAGCATTGGCATTGGTTAGAAGGAGTATGGTTTTGCATAGCGAGAGTTTCGACTTTATTGGTTGTTATTGGTTGTTATTAGCAAAGCAGCAGGACGTTGTTGGTTGGCCGGCTTCCGTGCCGGAACTTCCAGGCTGCGAGCGATAATTTGCATTCTCCCATTTTGCAGGCCTTGGCGATCTGCTCGGGCGAAAGCTTCATCTTGTCGGCGAGGGCCCGGGCGATGGTGATTTGGCGGCCCGTCATCGACGGGCGCGCGTCCAGCCACTTTTGCAGGTTGGCTTCGTTGACAAAAAACGCCTGCTTAAAGCAGCCCGCCGAAACCCATTTGCCGGCCGGGTCTTTCGTCTGGCCAAACCAAGCGATGGCGGTAGGTGGTTCCAGCGAAGCGAGCTGACCATCGAGCGTCTTCACGCGAATGAGTTCACCGGTCAGCCCGTCCTTGGCCTCGACTTCGATGAACTCGACATTCATCCGTCCGGTATATTCCTTTTTCAACTCCTCCAGGATGGGAGCCATCATTTTGCATGGCATGCACTTGCCGGCGCCCAGGTCGAGGAGTGTGGGCAGTGCCGCCGCAACCGACGCCATCGCCTTGGCCGCGGGGTTCTCGACGGGTCCGCTTGTGGCAGCCGGTGGCGGGGCCGGGTTGGTTTCCGCGGGTGTTTTCGTCTTTTTGAGGGCAACTGCCCCGGCAACCGCCACGACGAGCGCGGTGACGATGAGGATTTTCATGGGTGTTTTCATGGTTTTGCGATTGGTTGTTTATTTAGATAGTCTCGAGGCTGGATCAGGGCGCGTTTCATTCGTCTGTCTCGTTGAACGCCAGCTCGGACAGGCCCAGGCTGGAGCAGATTTCCAGGAAAGGGGCTTTCAGATGCTCGTGGTTACTTGAGAAAATGGGGGCGCAAAGGGAAGGCCTCGCCTCGCCGCTCCAGAGGCGCACCGCGAACGCCAGGCACGTTTTTTCGCCGCAAGCCCGGCAATTGGTCCCCGGCAGCCGCTTGTAAATCTCCAACGCGGGCGGCTTTTTGCGCAACTCGTAACAAGGTTTGATTGTGCCGCGCCTTTGCCAGATTTCATTCACCCGGCAACGGATTCTTTCCAGGGTCCTCCAGGCATCCACCAGTTCATCGGCCTTGGCGAGGGTGATGCGTTGCGCGTACAGCGAGATCAGACGGTATTCATCCATGTCTCTGCCGTCTGCTGCAGAATCGTTTTGAGCTCGGCTACGCTGGGCACCTTTCCCACCACCTTGATGGTGCCGTTCACCGCGAGAGCGGGCGTCATCATCACGCCTAAGGCCATGATCTGTTTGAGGTCGGTTACCTTGTTGATTTCGGCGGTGAGACCGAGTTCTTTGAGGGCTTGTTCGGTGAATTGCGCCAGGGTCTTGCACTTGGCGCAGCCGGGGCCGATTACGAGGATTTGCATGATTCAATGCCTTTCGTTCGAGATTAACACAGCGCTCCATAAAACCAGCCCGTGACCGTGGCCATGACAATGGTCGGGTCGCTAAACACGAGCATCTTCTTCGTGCCCATCACGCTCCGAAGCACAAGCATGCTGGGAAGGGACACCGCCGGTCCGGCGAGCAGCAAGGCGAGCACCGGGCCGGGCGCCATCTCCAGCTTGCCCAGCGCCTGGCAGATCGGGATTTCGGTCAGCGTGGCAAAATACCAAAACGCGCCGTTCAGGCGCCCCGACCTGGCCGTGATTGATCCCGCACTCATAAGGAGTTTAGTTCATTCGTTTATTCGTTATTTACCAAACCAACTAAATAAGCACGCAAAAAAATCTTACCGTTGACCTCGCTCCTCGGCCTCCTGTGGGTGGCGAATGCCTCGTAGCACAGAGAGAATGGGGGAATGTTGATTTCTGGAGGCTTGCTGGCGACGTTGCAAGCGTCATGTTCGATGTGGTTTCGGTGCTCCTTCGCTCGCTTGTCTCCGGCATCCAATCCCGCCGGCTCCTTTTGCTCGAAAACGTGGCCCTTCGCCACCAGTTGGCGCTGCTCGGCCACCGAAGGTCCAGACCCGGGCTTGGCCCGGCAGACCGACTGTTTTGGGTCGGGCTGCTACGGCTTTGGCCGCAGTGGCGCCAGGCTGTGGTCCTCTTTCAGCCCCGGACCGTAGTTGGCTGGCACCGGCTGGGCTTTCGCCTGTTCTGGCGTTGGAAGTCGCGCGCGCGTGGCGGGCGGCCCCGCATCGACCAGTCGGGAATCCCGGCTTGGACCTGGCCTTGCCCGGCGGAGCTTAAGGCGAAATTCCAGAACCTTTCCGCTGCTCGCTAGTCCACCGGCCCTTCGTGCTGTTTACCCCGGAACGATGAATAGTGCCTCCACGCGGCCACGAACACCGAGGTGTCAGTTTACCCGCACGGGCCGGAAATGCCCGGCTTTCTGGAGTTAAGGAAACACTTCGGCCTTGCCGTGGACACCCGGGTTGTTGTCCTATAGCAAAAGAAGAGATAATTGTTAAAATAAGTTTATGAATGAACGGTTCGATTCCAACACCCGCGCCTGGCTGGTTCCTCTCAGCCTGGCTCTCGCCACGTTCACCGGTGTGGCTCATGCCCAGTTTTACGCGGTTACCGATCTCGGCACGCTGGGCGGCACGAATTGCCTTGCCTATGGCATCAACGACGATGAGCAGATTGTCGGTTCCTCGGAAACCGCGGCGGGAGTGTCGCGCGGATTTATGTTCGATCATGGTCGCATGATGGACCTTGGCACACTGGGCGGCAGCAACAGTTGGGCTTATGGAATAAACGACAACGGCTGGATGGTGGGCGGTTCCGATCTGCCAGACGGCAATGAACACGGCTTTCTATGCACCAACGCGTTGGCTCTTACCAACATGATCGACCTAGGCACCCTGGGCGGTTCCAATAGCGTTGCTTATTCGATCAACATGCACGGCGAGATGGTGGGATGGGCGGAACTGCCGAACGGAAGCCACCATGCCTTTCTGCTGACCAACGCCTGGATGGGCGACATGATGGACCTGGGCGACGTGGGCGGGACCAACAGCGAGTTCTATTGCATTAATGACATTCAGGAGGCCGTGGGCGGCGTGACAATCGCCGACGGCGACTTCGAACCGATCCTGTCCTCTGATGTTATGATGGGGGCGGGCGGCATGGGGATGATGAATATGGGCGGCATGGGCGGTTTGGGGGGCCAGGCTTGGTATATTAACGACCAGGGAACCGCGGTCGGGCAGACGCAGTTATCCGACGGGAGCCAGCGCGCCTTTATATCGGCCAGCGGCGGGATGATGGGCCGAGTTAATGTGAACCTGGGCACCCTGGGTGGGACCAACAGTACCGCCTATTGCATCAATGATGACGACGAGGTTGTCGGGACGTCGCTCACGTCCAATGGGCACCCCCATGCCTTCATCGTGACCAATGCCTTGGGCGGTATGGCGGCCATGACAGACTTGAACACCCTCATTCACACTAACAGCGGTTGGGACCTGATCGAAGCGCGCGGCATTAACGCATCCAATCAAATCGTCGGCATGGGCATGTTCGAGGGCCAAACCCATGGCTACTTGTTGACCCCGGTTTCCGGGCCCGTTCAAGTGACATCGGCGCCCTCCAGTTCGATCATGGGACCAGGAGCTTCATTAACACTGCATTTGCGGATGAGCGCCGGCGAACCGTTGTTTTATCAATGGTTGCACGACGGATCGCCCTTGCCGGGCGCCACGAATTCCACGCTCGTCATTCCTTCCATGGGAATGAGCGATGCCGGTCGTTACACCGTTACGGCCCGCAACGCGGTCGGCACAGTGGCAAGCGCATCGGTGCCCATCGGCATGTTCAGCCTGATGTTGACCAACGGCAACATGCACCTGACCGCCGCCGCTCCAGCGGGCGATCACGTCCTCATCGATTGCAGCGACACGCTCGGTCCCAATCCGGACTGGCAGACGTTGACCAACATTACGATGGTATCGGGGATGGTTCAGTTGGATGATGTGTCTCAGGCTGGTACGCACGCGCGATTCTATCGCGCCGCCTTGCTTCCGTAAGCGAGACCGCCAATTCTTTTATGAAAGATCACCACAATCCGGTTCACAAACCTGATCGCGATCGGTTTTTAGGGCGCTGCAAAGTCTGCGCCAAGCAAATCCGCACCAAGGG
>JAMCZD010000388.1:2449-5324 GCA_023473405.1 Candidatus Omnitrophota bacterium | reverse complement strand
GCCGCCACGAGCTTCGCTCCCCTGCCCATGGTTCATGCCGCCGGGTCGGACTTGCTCAAGGTGGCGGTCATCGGATCGGGCGGACGCGGTACCGGCGCGGCGATTGACTGCGTGAAGGCGGGCGGCAACGTCAAAATTGTAGCGGTCGCCGATGCCTTCGAAGAACGCGCCAGGGCCGCCGCTGACCAAATCGCCAAGCAGTGCGGCGCCAAAGCGGACCTTCCGCCGGACCGGATTTTCGTGGGGCTGGACGCTTACCAAAAGGCCATTGACTGCGGCGTCGACATGGTGATCATTGCGGGCCCGCCAGGCTTCCGCCCGCAGCATTACGAGGCCGCCGTCAAGGCCGGCAAACACGTGTTTATGGAAAAACCGGTCTGCGTGTGCCCTGGTGGTTACCGCAAGATCATGGCCGCCAACAAGGTCGCCGAGGAAAAGAACCTGAAGATCGCGGTGGGCTTGATGCACCGGCATGAGGCGCCTTATCAAAGCGGCATCAAGGCCATCCAAGAGGGCAGGTATGGCGACGTCACCATGCTGCGCATCTATTACAACATCGGCAGCCTCTGGAATCGCCCCCGGCGTCCCGGCATGACCGAAATGCAGTATCAGGTGAATAACTGGTATCACTTCGTCTGGCTAAGCGGCGATCACATCGTCGAACAGCATGTGCACGGACTCAATATCGCCAACTGGGTCATGTCCGCCGTGCTTGACAAACATGGACCGGACTGGCCGCACCCAATCGATGCCAACGGCATGGGCGCCTCTCAAACCCGCGGATACAATGGGAAAGAAGTCCAAGGCCAGATTTTCGACGCCCACTTTGTCGAATACAATTACTCGAATGGTGTAAAGCTATTCAGCCAGTGCCGCCAACAGCCAAATACCTGGTGCCCGGCCATACACGAGTCCTTCCACTCGACGCTCCAACCGCTCGGACACAGTATTCCCGGCAACGATCCCGCGGTGGAGCTCAAGTTTTCCAATCCTTATGTCCAGGAGCATTATCGGTTTCAGCAGGCGATTCAGAACAATGAGAAATATAATGAAGGCTGGTATGGCGCCATTGACAGTATGACGGCCGTCCTGGGACGCATGGCCACCTATTCCGGGCGCCTTGTTAAATGGGACGAGCTTGTCGAAAAAGGGCTCGATACCTTCCCCGCCGAGCTGTCCTGGGACGCAACCCCACCGGTACTGCCGGATTCAAATGGCTTCTACCCAATCCCGACGCCGGGCCGGTACGATCCCTATTCGCCCGCGTAGGAAAGGGAGTTGAAAAGCAAAAGGAAGAGTTATGGAATTAACCCGTCGAGAAATGATATCACGCACGGCTCGAGGCGCCGCGACGCTGGCGTTTTCCTCGCTGGCGATCCCGCTGGCCGCTGCACCCACCAGCCGACGATTCAAGATCGGAGCCTGCCAATGGTCGCTGCAACGAAGGGATTCGTCGTGCATGGCTATTGCCAAGGAAATAGGTCTGGACGGCGTACAAGTAACCATGGGATTCTCGAGCGACAATTTAAAGCTGCGTCGTGCAGAAATCCAAAGATCTTATCTTGATGCCGCAAGAGAGAACGGCGTTGAGGTCGCTTCGCTGGCGCTCCAGGAGACGACCAACTTCAGGCAACCGCGCTCTGCCGTCTGGTTATTGGACAGCATCGAAGTGTGTCGTGCCATGGGAACCAAGGTAGTGCTCCTGGCCATGTTTGGAGGCAGCGAACGCAAGGCCAATTGGAGCGATGACAAGATAGCGGTGGACCAATTAGTGGACCTATTGAAGGAGGTGGGGCCGCGGGCCGAAAAAGCAGGGGTAAGCCTCGGCATTGAGAGTTACCTAAGTGGCAAGGAGAACATGGAACTTCTTGACCGCATCGGTTCTTCCGGGGTGAAAGTCTATTACGATGTGGGCAACTCGACAGACAAAGGCTACGACATTTATAAGGAAATCAGGGAATTAGGCCCCCGCATATGCGAATTCCACTTCAAAGATGGCAATTACATGCTGGGACAGGGCAGGATTGATTTCAAGAAGGTGCGCGAGGCGCTTGACGACATCGGCTTCACCGGTTGGATACAGCTCGAGGCCGCCGTCCTCCACAGCCTGGTTCCCGACTACCAGGCCGACCTAGCTTATCTGCGGTCAATCTTCCCGTCCTAGTACTGTGGCAAGTCGAAATGAAAGAAGGAACTCGTGCCCCATCAGCAGACTGGACAGCTCGCAATAGACGTAATGAAGACTTTTGACCATCACTATCAATCACTTGTTCGTGTCTGGCTGGTGTTTCTCCGGCTTGCGATTGCCCTTCCAGTAGCTGCTTGCGCTGCGAGCAGACCCAACATCATCGTTATCCTCACCGACGACCAGGGATTCGGCGAACTTGGGGCCACGGGTAATCCGGTGGTGCGCACGCCGCAAATTGACCGGCTCGCCTCCCAGAGCGCCTCGCTGGTAAATTTCAATGTCATGCCGGTCTGCTCGCCCACACGCGCCTGCTTGATGACGGGGCGGTACTATTACCGGACGGGCGTGACCAGTACGTATCTGGGCCGTTCGTTGATGCACCCGGATGAAACAACGGTGGCCGAGATGTTCGCCGCGGCGGGGTATCGGACCGGCATTTTCGGAAAATGGCACCTGGGCGACAACTATCCCATGCGCGCGATGGACAAGGGTTTCCAGGAATCCTTGGTGCTCAACGGCGGCGGCTTGGCCCAACCGGGCGATCCGCCCGACCCGGTGGACGAGCGCGGCGCTTATTTCAATGCGATCCCCCGCACAAATCGAGCAGCGTCGGCGCCAGGTCGATAGCGGCGCTAATGCGGTCCACCCGCCGGCCCGCCGTTAGCCGGGCCGGCCAACGGATAAAAC
>JAMCZD010000388.1:0-2439 GCA_023473405.1 Candidatus Omnitrophota bacterium | reverse complement strand
GGGTTATGTCAGCGATGTTATCACCGAGGCCGCCATGCGGTTCATCGAGCAGAACCGCACCCAGCCATTCTTGGTGTATCTGCCCTTCAACTGTCCACACTCGCCGCACCAGGTGCCGGAGAGCTATCGCCACCACTACCCGGCAGAGGATTTCCGCGCCGTCAAGTTTCCCAGCCAGGGACACCCCATGGCGAGCCGGAACAACCCGGAAGAGCTCGCGCGGGTCTATGGTATGATTGAGAATATCGATGATAATGTCGGCCGCCTGCTGGCTAAGCTGGAGGCGCTCAAGCTGGCCGATAACACCATCGTGGTGTTCTTTTCCGATAACGGCTGCCAGCAGCACGATGGCTACAACGCGGGCTTCCGGGGTTGGAAATGCACTCCCTACGAGGGTGGCATTCACCAGTTTTGTTTTATCCGTTGGCCGGCCCGGCTAACGGCGGGCCGGCGGGTGGACCGCATTAGCGCCGCTATCGACCTGGCGCCGACGCTGCTCGATTTGTGCGGGGTGCCCAAACCCGCGCGCGTGAAGTTTGACGGTCTGAGCCTAGCGCCGCTGTTGCGCGGGGAACAGGTTGCCTGGCCCGACCGCCTGTTGTTCTTCCAGTGGCATCGCGGCGACGTCCCCGAGCGCTACCGCAATTGCGCGGTGCGGGCGCAGGATTGGAAGCTGGTCCAACCGCTCAGCGTCGAGGCCTGGAACGGCCAGACGGATTTTCAGCTCTATGACATGGCGCACGACCCGTTCGAGCTGCACAACCTCGCCGCGCAACGACCGGAGGTCCTCTCCCGGCTAAAGGCGGCTTACGACGCGTGGTTCAAGGACGTCACCAGTGGACGGGATTATCGCGTGCCGTCGCGAATCTTCGTGGGTGCGCCGCAGGAAAACCCGGTGCTGTTGACCCGGCAGGACTGGCGCGGGAGCCGGGCGAGTTGGGGACCTGAAGGCATCGGCTATTGGGAGGTAAATGTCGTCGCCCGCGCGCAGTACGACATTAAGCTGCGCTTCGCTCCCGCAAAGTCCGAGGCTGAGGCGCGCCTCCTTTGCGGTAGCGTTTCGGCGAAACAGTCGATCAAGACCGGCGACCAGGAATGCGTGTTTAAGCAGGTTGAGTTCCTTCCCGGTCACGCCCGGCTGGAAGCCACACTGCTCCAGGGTTCGGCCGTACTGGGCGTGAAGTTCAACAGTTTGAAAAACTACGCTGTTGATTATCAACGACTTACAAAGGCACAAAACGGTTGTGGCACTACATTTTTGCCCCTATCAGTATCGGGTTTATGCCTTTTCCCTCAACGTCGGCGGCAGCGCCACGCCCGACGCCCTAAGGGCCTTGTGTGCTTGTCCGGGCACCTGACTCCGTAAAACGAAACGCTTCCCTTGAAAGAGAGCTTCGACTTCCTGAAGGTTATCTAAACCGCGCAGAATCTCCGACCGCTCCCAACTCTCGTCCTTTTCGTCCAAGCACTGCTCCAGTTCCCGCCGAAGGAGCAGGGCCAAACAACTGCAAAACACATGACTACGAACGGTCTCGTCCCGTTGGTGACAGATGGGGAGTGTCTGCAAAATCGTTTTCATCGTAGGGGGAAAGGGGGTCCTATAAACTTTGCATAGGCTCCTCTTTTCCCCGCGCGCGTCTTCCGAATCAGCCGGCGATCGAATCTTACCCGGCCCCTTCTCGATTGCCATTTCAGCTGGTTAATTGACCGGCCTGAACAAGGAAAAAAGCTTATGCCGCAATCCTCTCATGCAAAGATTATAGGACCGACCCCACGAACTTACCATATCAAGCCGGTGTCGAAAGGCGGCACAGACAATTTGAGCAACCTTCAACCATTACAGTGGGAGAACAATCGCCACAAGGCTGGCGATTATCCCAACAGGTCTGTAAGTCCAGTCGTGAAGAGGTTTAAATAATACGTACCGACAATGCTGACAGAGAGGCACAGACTGAGCGGTATTCCTGACAAGACTACTGTTTTCGCACGCCGGCTCGTTGCTTGAGCCAATCCCAGTCGGTGGCGGACTTGGGCACGAAAGGGACGCCGGCACCGCCTTTGACGGCAGGCCGGCCAGTGTCGGCACACGCCCAATGGCGGCTTTCGACATGTCCATCGGCAAAATGCAGATTGGCGGACCGGTTGTGATAAGAGGCAGGCAGAGCGGTCCAGAAGTTGTCGTCCCAGAAGTTGGCAAAAAGGCCGAAGTGGATGGTGTCCGGATGTTCTTCCAGGAAAACAAAGGTGTCCGCAGGACGAGCGAATTGGGTCATTTTGAAGACCTGCACATAGTTGGGGTTGAATTGATCCAATGCCTGGCCTGGATCGCCCACCAACGAATTCATCGAAAAGCTGCGGATGCGCGGCCCGTTGCCTCCCTTCGAGTTATCGGACGGACATTTATAGACAGCCGCCTCCTTGACATAGGGGAACAGTTTG
>JAMCZD010000376.1 GCA_023473405.1 Candidatus Omnitrophota bacterium | reverse complement strand
CTGGCCGCGCTGGAGACGGCCCGGCGCCGGTTGTTCCCAAAATCAGGCAGCTCCGCTGATCAAACGCGCCGACGATTTCCTCGACGTCCTCGCGCAGCAGGGGTTCGCCGCCGGTTAACGTAACGATGACCGCCCCCCGGTCCTGCAATTCCTTGGCCAACGCCTTGAGACGGGCCAGGGGAATATCCACCTGGCTTCGCCCCGCGTTGTAACAATGCCAGCATTCATAATTGCACCGGTTCGTAATCGCCAAGGTCACCGAATACAACCGTTTGCCGATGGCCTCGCCCAAATATTGGTATTGCTCGACCAATTGATCAAAGGCTGCGCTGGGAAAGGGCGGGAAGTTCGTATTCACCACGTGGCTGTCCCTGAACTCGATCACCTTCTCGTTCGAAAAATAGTCCTTGAAAAAGACCGCCGCCCGCGGGTCCAATCTCGTGAAGGGCGGCTTCGATGCGATCCGGCTAAAAAAAATGTCCCCTCTCATCTTATGACTCCCTCGTGTGTCTCTCCCGTCCGGAGGCAATACCAGCGCCCGGCCCGGTTTGGTTCCAGAAGTGTGTCAATCGACCGTGAGCATATCGCTTGCGAACCCATTTGTCCATCATCTTGCCCGGCGCCCATCCCATCACCCATCAGCCCTCAGCCCTCAGCCATCAGCCATCAGCCATTAGCCATTAGCCATCAGCTATTAGCCATCAGCCATTAACTATTCGCTAAACAAGCCTGATTCCAGGCATTTATGGGCTGGCCTGCCGGGGTTCCCATTCGGAGGTAGGATTTGGCCGTGCGAAATGAGTTTGCAGCGGCAATCGAGCACGCTCCTGAGGGCGGCTACCGGGGTTACTGCCCTGAGATTCCTGGCGCGAACGGGCAAGGGGAATCGGTCGAGGATTGCCGGGAAAGTTTGCGGGAGGCGATCCGTTTGATTTTGCTCGATCGTCGCGAGGACGGTTTGCGTGGCGCGCCTGAAGATGCAAAATGATGCCCATCACAACCAAGCGGTTCTTAACCAATTCACACGACAAGCGATTTCGTTTGCCAACAAAATGGAACGTTCCAGCCAGAGCGCCTTCGACCTGATGCTGTCCCTTTCAGGGGTCACTTCTTCCCCACAGCGTGCTCGATGTGGGCTGTGACCATGGTCTCCTCGCTTGCGCCTTTGCCTCGGCAGCCCGCCATGTCACGGGCTTTGACATCACGCCGGCCATGATTGAGCGCGCTTGCCAACTCCAACGCGAGCGGGGAATTCACAACCTGAGCTGGCAGATTGGCGATGTCTCGAGGTTCCCTTTCGCTGACGGGAGCTTTTCGTTTGCCTTTACGCGCCACACCTTTCACCGCTTCCTTCAGCCTGCCGCGGTTCTCGCCGAGATGGTGCGTGTATGCGCCCCCCAAGGCCGCGTGATGCTGGTGGATGTCGTGCTTCCGACTGAAAGGGCAGTGGCCTATGACTACTTGGAAAAGCTGCGTGACCCTTCCCACGTTCCCGTAAAACCCAATCCGGCCACGGCTCCCTCGAGGCGTCCGGCACCCACCATTCCAACCAGGGCGAAGTTTGGGACGGCATTGCCGCGCTCCAGGTCAAGGCTGGCGCCCACTCGCCCACCTCCGCCATGAGCAACATTTTCAAAGCCATGGAAGACGACCTCGCCCAATGCAATGAAATCTTCAAGCCCGTCCCTAACCATATCGGCCTGCTCGCCTTCATCGGGGGCGCCCCTGCCGGAATGGACATAGTCTCCCTCATGGCCGCTTACGCGAGAACCCGACCGCATGGCCTCCTTCCGCCACCGCCGCGGCCATTTTTCGGAATGAATACAGGACTGATCAAAGGGCGACTTGGACCGATTTATGAAGCGCAAGTTGAATTCCTTTGAACCGCTCTTTGTTTCCTTCGTTTCCTCGTGTTTCTTAACCAAAGCCAACCATGGCGAGACCCACACATTGGAGCGCGGATGCCCTCATCCGCCGCGTGGCAAGATTCGCTCTCGACAATCCCTCCACTCGAGAGTATCCTGTCGCCCTCGTTTAAAGGTGAGTGTGGTTACGGAGAAAGCTTATCGCATTGCTGGGCACGAGTCATTTCCGTGCCGTTACACTTGGTTGCCAAAAGCCGTCCATGGACTAAGCAATCATCCCAAGCTGTTTGCCGAGGAAGGCAAGTTCTTTCGGAATCGTCTCGGCATCGGCTGCGTATTGGGTATAGGTTTCGAGTGCTAAATGGTTGACGTTATCACAACGAATCAAGCCACGCCTCTGGCGGGGGTTGCCCTCCGTTACCCGGAGAAGACCTTCTACCTCGGCCAGGTATTCAAGGACACCACCAACTCCTACAAGCTCGTCTGGTTCCTCGCCATCCTTTCACTGCTCGGGAGGAACAAGGCTGGGGCGTTCGCGCTCACCGACCTATTCACGGAGATGGCGGTGAGTGCCTGGCATCCGGTCTGTCTATACCGGCTATCGCTTGGCCGACAGGACAAGTTGCAGAATGTGATTTTAGCCATTCAGCGGCAGTTTGGGCTTGAGACGAATGCGAAGCCGGACACCATACGCAGTTTCGTGGACAGCTCCGCTGAAACCAGGGCGGAACTCGATTGCTTCAGGCGTTACGTGCCGACACGCTTCCTGGCGCCGTGGTTCGCCGAGAAGTTGCGTGGTACGGAAGACAGGCGGCGAGACGGTAGAATCCAAGTGCTGGCGAGGGAGAGCCAGCGCACGCCATTTGCCAGCCCCTACTGGTTCGATGATGGGAGCATCCGGTTTAATGATTCATGGCGCGCATTTCTGGTAGAAAACATGGACGTCGTGCAGGCATTCGCTGAACATTACTTCGCACTCTACTTGCAAGCGCGAAATCCCAATGTCCCGGGTGTTGTGAACAAGCTGCGCGCGCCAACTGAACGCCAACTCACAGCCGCTCGCCAGTTCTGGCGGTTGGTCCAGGCTAACTTCGAGAAGGCGGGCAAGTCGGATAAATTCCGTGACATCTATTCCGACCGGCCGTTGGGCTGCAACTTCACCATTGACCATTTTCTTCCGTGGAGCTTTGTCGCGCATGATTTGCTCTGGAACCTGACACCGGTTGAGATGGCAACGAACTCCAGCAAGAACGATGTCCTGCCGGACCTCGAGCTTTACCTGCCACGCCTGGCAAAACTGCATTTGGGCGCCGTTGAGGTTGTCAAGAAGCGTCCCAAGTTGCTTGAGGACTACACCGACTGCTTCAAACTAGACGCCACAAGATTGATCGCCTTGGGCGAAAATGACTTTGAGAAAAAGTACCGTGACGTTATCTTGCCGCAGGCGCAAGTCGCCATGAATCAAGGATTTCAGTCCGGCTGGCGTATGCCTTCTCCGCTCCTCTTGATGGAGACGCGGACCGACGCTGGAACTGACGCAGTCCCGGATGATGCGGCTGGCCTTGAGAGACGAGAACCCATCGCGGCAACAAGGGTCATTGAACTATTTCCAATTGAGACCCACCGGCAATCCGGATCGGGATGGCTCCCGTTTTATTCGTTGAAGGTAGCTGCAGGCGCCTTTTTGGAGGGCGACGCACCGGAGCCTGAAGGCTGGATCAATGCTGCAAAACATGGGCTTTCGATACGCCTCGCTAAAGGAATGTTTGTGACGCGGGTCGTGGGCGAATCCATGACGCCAACCATTGGAAATGGCGCCTATTGTGTGTTTCGCAGCCCCGTGGAGGGAACAAGGCAGGGGCGCGTTGTGTTGGTCCAAAAGCGAGACATCGCGGATCCGGAGACGGGAGGCACCTACACGGTAAAGCGTTATCGGAGCACGAAATTAGTAGACGAAAATGGTTGGAGTCATGAAACCATTCAACTAATCCCGGATAATCCCGATCGCGAGAAATTTCCCATTCTAGTGTTCACATCTGAAGACGACAACGATTTGCGCGTTATTGCCGAATTCATCCAAATGCTCGCTCCGGCAAAGTGATGCTCATTGCCTCTGCAAGGCGTTATGAAGATTCGATGCCCATCTGTTCTCCACAGGCCATATTCATTTGATGCCTCGGTGCCATGGAGACACTGCTGATCCGCGCGGCGGGGTGCGTTGCGTCGTGCCCTCGAAAGCCCGTTATTGGGCAGGCTAGCCAGTTGCGATGGCTTTTGTTGCACGCGAGGAGTATCATTTGAATTGAACCTGTGAAACGAGAAAAAACGTGGCGATCGCTGCTAAGGCAATGATCCGACATGACAGCGAGACGATGTGCACAGCACTGGTCCCAACATCAGTAACACGACGTCGTGGGAGGTGAACCTATGCTTAGGAAGCGATACCGCCTGATGCGGGTCTCGAAGCAGTTCGTGTGGATTCGATGGGAGGGATATGGGCACGAACGGCGTGGCCTTTCCATTCGGATTCCGATAGCCGACTTTCAGCGCAAGTGGATCAGGTTGCCAAATCGCTTCGTTGAAAGGCGCAGCGGAGGGCTTTCTGACGGGAAAATTCATTCTGCCCAATGCCGCATTTACAACCATTGTGTCTGGCACGTAAAAGGTAAGTGCTAAATCTGCTTCGCGGGATGGATATGTTAACCGCCGCGCGCGCAACCGGTGGAACGGTTTGTAAGAAAGAGACGGATTGCCGTCGAGCACGAATGGCATGGGAACCGGGGATGGAGGAGTTGCTACAGAGGTTTTGCCATTCGTTATTTCATCCGGATTCCAAAGTAATTGCCCTCATCGCGGGCAACAATGACCAAGTGATTGAGTCCTTTCGGCGCCTGAAGGAGACTGAGGACGTAAAACGGGCGCGTCAAGTGTTCGAAGATTTGCTCGTCGAAGACCGGCAGGAGCAAAACGGCGTTCGCTTGAAGTTTTTCAACTCGAGCCGCTCTGGTTCCGCTGAACTGCTCGACCGGGCAATGGAGGCGTTCTTAGGACATCCTTGATGGCAGGAACTCCAGCGTGGTGTTCCTGGTGAGAATGAAGTGTTCGGCTCCAAGTGCCCTATCCGCCACAATTACGAGTTGCTGCAAACCCCGCTCGTTCATGCGCGGTTGCGGGCGCTGCTGGAGCTTTGTGACTACAACGGTCTGCACGTTCCGATTCGTCAAATCCTGCTTTTGCTCACGAACGCGGTGCTGGGCCATCCTGACGCGAAAGACCGCCTGATGGTGCCTGCCGATGTTCCCAGAGTCATTGTGGCCGGCGCGGCCTCCAAGGCCAGCCTGTACAACAACAGCAATTCTCATTTTGACCTGAGGCATCGTCAGCGCGGAAAGTTTCGAGTTGGTTTTTCCCCTTCCAACTTCCCTTTGGAAAAATATTTTCTTTTTTTTCTGGTTTCACTTT
>JAMCZD010000503.1:1071-5349 GCA_023473405.1 Candidatus Omnitrophota bacterium | reverse complement strand
GACCTGGCTGATGTCCACACCCTTGCCGCGATGGAAGAGGTGGCCAACCCGGTCGTCGGGATGTCGCTGGTGTTATCGGCGGTCTTTCTGCCGACGGTCTTTATTCCGGGAATTACCGGTCGGTTGTATCAGCAATTCGCCGTGACCATTGCGATTGCGGTGCTGATATCGGCGTTCAACGCCTTGTCGCTGAGCCCGGCCCTGGCTGCCCTGCTGTTGCGGCCGCGGAAACGGGTGCGCGGGCCGCTGGGCGCATTTTATCGATGGTTCACGCGATGGTTGAATAAGGCCACCGACGGTTATGTTCGCGCGTGCCACGCGATCATTCGCAAATTCGTGTTTGCGCTGCTGCTGTTGGGCGTGCTGACGGCGGCTGCCCTGTTGATTGGCGGGCAATTGCCGCGTGGATTCCTGCCCCAGGAAGACCTGGGTTACTTGTACGTCAACGTCCAATTGCCTAACGCTGCCTCGATCGAGCGAACGGATGCCGTTAGCCAGCAGGTCGAGCAAATCGTCCGGCGGATTCCGGGTGTGGAGAATTGCACCGCCGCCATCGGGTTCAGCCTGCTGAGCCTGGTGCGCAATACATTCAGCGGATTCTTCTTTGTCAAACTCAAGCCGTGGGGGGAGAGAACGGCGCCGGGGGAGAGTGCCGCCGGCATCCTGGCGCGCATCGACCGGGAGTTGAGCCAATTGCCGCAGGCCATAGCCTTTGCCTTTTCGCCTCCGCCGATTCCAGGTATCGGCACGGCGAGCGGGGTGACGTTCATCCTCGAGGACCGCGTCGGCAAGGACGTTGCTTTCCTGGCGGATAACACCCGGAAATTCATTGCCGCAGCCGAGAAACGTCCCGAGATCGAGCGGGTGATCTCGACCTTCATGTCCGATGTGCCGCAGGTATTTGTAAGCGTGGACCGTGCCAAGGTATTGAGCCAGGGTGTGGACATCAGCCAGGTCTACCTCACGCTGCAAGCCTTCATGGGCGGATTGTTCGTGAATTATTTCAACCGATTCGGGCGGCAATGGCAGGTATATGTCGAGGCTGACCCGGCCTTCAGGGCCGAGGCGTCGCAACTCAACCAGTTTTACGTTCGGAATGCAGTTGGTGAAACCGTGCCGCTATCGGCTCTGACGCGGATCGAGCCTCAAATCGGCCCCGAGTTTACGATGCGTTACAACCTGTACCGGTCCGCCCAGATCAATGCCACTGCCGCCCCGGGTTACACGTCGGCACAGGCAATGGCTGCTCTCGAACATGTGTTCGCCGAGACTATGCCCGGCGAGATGGGCTACGATTACCTGGGAATGTCGTTTCAAGAAAAAAAGGCCCAAAAAGGCGTGCCGCCCATCGCTGTATTCAGCCTGTGCCTGGTGTTCGTGTTTCTGATTCTGGCGGCGTTGTACGAAAGCTGGTCGTTGCCGTTCAGCGTTCTGCTGGGCACCCCCATTGCCGTATTCGGCGCCTTTGTGGCGCTGTGGGCGAGAAGCCTGGAGTTCAATACCTACGCCCAGATCGGGCTCATTGTGCTTATCGGCCTGGCGGCAAAAAACGCCATTCTGATCGTCCAGTTCGCCAAGGTGCAGCATGAGAATGGCAGGGACATCATAGACGCCGCGTTGGCCGGGGCGCGGTTAAGGTTGCGACCGATCTTGATGACCTCGTTCGCCTTTGTATTCGGTTGCGTGCCACTGGCCATTGCCGCAGGTTCGGGGGCCATCGCCCGCCGCATCATGGGGACAGTGGTCATCGGCGGCATGCTGGCGGCCACGTGCATAGCGGTGTTTTTGATTCCGGTGACGTTTTACCTGGTCGAGAAGTTCGCTACACGCAAAGACCAGAACCACAAGCCCCGCTTTCCCGGTCCCACGGGCCTGACTGTCTCCGTTTGGTTTTTGGGATTGGGGATCGCTTTGTTATCGGGTTGCGCGGTTGGGCCAAACTATCATCCGCCGAAGGTAAACACGCCGCCTACTTTCCGCGATCAAACCTCGTCCGGCACCAATTCCCTGGCGGACCTTCCCTGGTGGACCATTTACCGGGACGAAACCCTCCAGAACCTGATCCGCGAGGCGTTCACCAACAATTACGATCTGCGCGTTGCCGTTTCCCGCGTCGAGCAGGCGCGCACCCTGGTTGCCCAGGCGCGTTCGACATTTTTTCCCCAAATCAACTACGACGGCGGCGCGGCGCGCGGACGCCAGTCGTTTCTAGGCAATCCGATTCCAAGCGGCGAGCAGCGGGGGAACCCCAATACGAGCTCGTTTCTTGCCGACTTCAATGCTGTGTGGGAAGTGGACTTATTCGGGCGCTTGCGGAGAGGCCTCGAGCAGGTGAACGCGCAATTCCTGGCCACCGAAGAAGCCCGTCGCGGCGTAACGCTCACGCTGCTAAGCGACGTCGCGCAAGCTTACTTCGAGTTACTCGAACTGGATCAGTTGGTCAAGATTGCCAAGCGCACGACAAATTCATTCGGCGAGACCTTGAGGCTGTTCGAGGAGCGCCTGCACGGGGGCGTGGCTTCGAAGCTCGAAACGTCCCGCGCCGAAGCCGCGCTCGCCTCCGCCGCCGCCTCCATTCCCGAACTCAACCGCCAGATCATGCTCAAGGAAAACCAGATCAATGTCCTGCTCGGACGCAATCCCGGCCCGGTTGCGCGCACCGCCACGCTGCTCGGGCAAACCATGCCGCCGGAAGTGCCCGCCGGTCTTCCGTCGGAACTGTTGCAACGCCGTCCCGACATCCTCGAGGCTGAGCAGAACTTGCGCGCCGCCAATGCCACTATCGGCCTGGCGATAGGACAGTTCTTTCCGCGGATAGGCCTGACGGCCATTTATGGAGGGGTCAGCACCGACCTGAGCCTGCTTACATCCGGCGGGGCCAGCGTATGGTCGGTGGCGGCGAACGTGGCGGGGCCCGTTTTCCAGGGAGGCCGTTATTACGCCCAGTATCGTCAGGCCAAAGCGGCGTGGGAGGAAGCGAGGCTCCGTTATCAGCAGACCGCGCTGAACGCCTTCCAAGAGGTGTCCAATGCCCTGATTTCACGCCAGGAATTCGCACGCATCCGCGTTGAACTGACGCGTTCGGTGCGGGCATACGTGGAGGCAGTCGACGTTTCGATCGATCGTTATCGCGCCGGCAAGGCAAGCTACTACGAGGTCCTCGAAGCGCAGCAACAACTTTTTCCGAACGAAAACGCGCTCGCGCAGACCGAGCTCAACCAGTTGGTCGTCATTGTCCAGCTCTATAAAGCCCTCGGTGGTGGCTGGGAGCAACCGATGGACCAGGCCGGCCAGTTTTCCACGGCAAAGAATGCCAATACATCCAAGTCACATGAGTGAACATCGGCATGAAAACGAGACCTCGCGGCAGCCGGTGGCAGTGGTTGAAACTAGCAGCCGCCATCGCGGACTGTCCCGTTTACGTTTGGCGGTGGTGGTTTTTGCAAATGGTTTCTTCGGGATTGGCCTGTTGGCGGCGCTGGCCTTAGGACTTCGTTTACCGATGGTATTTCCGTCGCTGGGACCGACGGCGTTCTGGTTGTTCTTCTCGCCCGAGTCCCGCACTGCATGCCCGCGCAACACGCTGTTTGGCCACGCCGTCGGCATTCTATGCGGTTATGGAGCGCTGTGGCTGACGGGACTTCAGGATGCGCCTTCGGCAATCATCGAAGGTGTTAGTCTGGCGCGGGTCTTTGCCGCGGCGCTGTCGCTCGCTTTAACCGGAGCGTTGATGATCCTGTTCGACGCGGTACATTCACCTGCCGGAGCGACAACGTTGATCGTCTCACTGGGTATTATAACGCATCCAGCGCGGTTGGTGATCATCGAGTTGGCGGTTGCGGCTATCGTTGCGCAGGCCTGCCTAGTCAATCGGCTGCGCGGCATTCCTTATCCATTATGGGCCCCTGGCTCTGATTTTGGAGGGAACTCGGCGGTTCATATCAAGCCATAGGTGGACGATGGGGAGACGAGCCATGACTGAGCGATTCCGTTCTGCGAGGTGCAGCGGATTATCGCCGGTTCGGAAACGCACCAAAAAAAAGGTAAAACTAGGAGTCGATTATGAAAAATATGTATAAAATAATGGGATTGCTCGCTTTGGCAGCGGGAATCTGGGGCTGTCACCAAACCATGGAACCGGCTACAAAACCGGACTTCACAGCGCAACTCGAGGGAGGACAAGAGGTGCCTCCGGTCAAGACCGACGCCAATGGCGAGGCACGGTTTTTCCTAAGCCCGGATGGCCGGGAGCTGCGCTATGATATTGTGGTTCACAAG
>JAMCZD010000503.1:0-1061 GCA_023473405.1 Candidatus Omnitrophota bacterium | reverse complement strand
TTACCATGGCGCATTTGCATTTGGGCGCCGCCGGTACCAATGGCGATCATATCGCCTGGCTGTATCCGCCAGAACCACCCCCCAAAGAAATCCCGGGCGAATTCAACGGCACGCTTGCGGATGGGTCCATTACCGCCGATCATTTGATGGGTCCAATGGCGGGGAAAAGTATTGCCGACCTGGTCGCCAAGATGAAGGCAGGCGACATTTATGTAAACGTGCATACCAAGGCGCAGCCTGATGGCGAAATCCGCGGGCAAGTGCATTAGATTCAGGTTGTAAGACCGCATCCGAGAGGAAAGGACGCTCAAGACAGCGCGAGTTTTTCCACCTCCAAATCAACTGAATGGAGAATGACGATGAACCAAGATATTACCATCCGCGATTCGTTCCGCACCTTTCTCACCGCCGAGGTTGAGGGATTCGCTCCGTTGGCGGAGCTGGCGCTGGACATGCGTTGGTCCTGGAACCACTGCGCTGATGAAGTCTGGCGGCAACTGGACCCGGAGCTCTGGGAAGCCACGCACAATCCATGGGTCGTCCTGCAAACGGTGTCGCGGGAGCAACTCAAGCGCCTGTTGGCAGACCCCGATTTCCGCAAGAGTGTCAATGATCTCGTGCAAAACCGGCGGCAGACGGCGGAATCCACTCGCTGGTTTCAACACGCGCATCCGCGCTCGCCATTGACCTGCGTCGCCTACTTCAGCATGGAATTCATGTTAAGCGAGGCGTTGCCCATTTACTCGGGCGGGTTGGGCAACGTAGCCGGCGACCAGCTCAAGGCGGCCAGTGATCTTGGCGTGCCGCTCGTCGGCGTGGGATTGCTCTACCAGCAAGGCTACTTTCGCCAGGTAATTAACAAAGATGGCGTCCAGCAAGCCCTGTTCCCGTATAACGACCCATGGCAGTTGCCCATCACTCCATTGCGCGAGCCGAATGGAGAATGGTTGCGGCTTGAAATCAAACTGCCAGGTTACTCGGTCTGGTTTCGCGTCTGGCAGGTCCAGGTGGGGCGAGCCAGGCTATATCTCCTCGATAAGTGCCGGGGCGAACCGGTCAAA
>JAMCZD010000380.1 GCA_023473405.1 Candidatus Omnitrophota bacterium | reverse complement strand
CGCCCCAATGGCCGAAGTAGGACATACTGCGGCCGGTTGGGCGACCGTTAAGACCACTGAATGTTTCTTGCTCCCCGGTTGTTAACACACTCTGGTTCGGTCGATACGCGCTGGGTGCACCGCCGCCGCCGTCAAAATGATGAAGAATGTATTCATCCGTTGTGGTTCGGTTCACCATCAAATTCAACGCCTGAATATTTTCCAGAATAGGGGTGTTTTCACTGCCTTCATTCTTAAAATACAGTGTCCATTCCACCGTGGGAAAATCCTTCCATTCAATACCGACGCAACGAAGCACCAGCCCGGTCTTCGGGTCGGTATAGGTGAGCCTGCGTTCCGTGCGTCGATCGCTGAGTTGCCGGCTGGCCCGCTTCAATTCCCAGGTCTTCAGTAATTCCGCCGACGGTTTGCCATCGTAAATAAAAGAAAAGAAGGGCTCCGTGACATACACCCGAGGGCCTTTCTCGGCGTGGGCCGTTGCCTGAACGCCCTCGAACCTCGCCGCTGTCCACTGCCGCGCCTCGGCCATTTCAGCCGCGGTCGGGACAACGGCCTGAACGCATTGGGTTCCCAAGACCCCGGTTGCCCATACGATGAGAGACGCGCTCAGCAAGAGCATATTTCGCGCCTTATTCCGTTCTCCATAGTTAGTCAATACTTCCAATAATCTTCCGATCTATTGGCTTTTAACGCTCCGCGCGTAAACGGAGAATTGGTGGTTATGTTCGTTCATATTCCGTCAATGTTTCCAAGAAAATAAGGACCACTGCCGTAGATGGAAGCCTAAAACGTCGCGCCGAGGCCGCTGGTAGGCCGGCGAGATTTCGTCTGAAAGCACCGCCAAGGTTTGACCGGGACTGCCGACGGGTTTGCCTTCGTTGAAATCGCCCGGGATACCGACGTTTGCGTTCGGATTTTGGGCCAAACGCCTCATTGCTCAGCGCAACAGCGCCCGGTTCTGTTCGGCCTGTTTTGCCTTGCCGTCTTCCCCCGTCGGTCGGCGATGATGAACGACGCAATATGTCCATTGAAGTCAGGGCGTTGGTCTGCGCCTTGGCCGGCAGGATTGCCAATAGCCCAACAAGAATGACAAAAGGAATTCTCATAGACCGAGATTTCCAATTTCTTCCCAGAGTGGCGACAAATCGGGATCGCTCAGCGCCATCCGCTTGATTTTATCCGTGCCCCCAACCTCCATGGCCCGCTTAAGCCACTGCCTTGCGTCCTCCAAATGGCCCATTTGGCAGGCATAACAAGCCAGGTTGAAAGGAATTAACGAATCCCGTGGAAATCTTCCGACCGCTGGCAGCAAGGCGTCAAACGCGGCCTGTAACCCGCCATTGGGCACCCGGCGAAGAGAATAGCTGCGGCGAAGCCAGCCGAACGGTTTGTCGGGCTCAGCCTTAATGACGGCCTCGGCGATGTCCAGGCAGGCTTTCCAATTCTCTTCCACGGTAAATACCTCCAAGCGCACTTTTAGGACATCAGGGTGAGTTCGGTTCCGAGGCGCGATCTTTTTCAGTTCATCGTTGGCTTCCCAGAGGTTGCCCAGTTCCAGCCAACCAATTGCGGCTCGCAAGTAGTGACTATCGGGTGGTTCAAGATGGTTCATTGTACGTAAAAGCCTGAGTCAACGTCGCCTTCACGAATTCCGCGATACCCGGCTCTTTGGACGCCCTCGGGCCAGCCACGCTCAGGACCATAATGCCATGTTCGGCAATGAACTGCCGCAATTCCTCGGCAGGATTTGCGGTCTCCTCCTTGGAAAGGTGCAGCATCGGCTTCCCGAGCTTGCTCGCGAACTCGGCGGTTCTCTTCGAGCCGCCGGTTAACGTCCCAGCCAAGGTTAGAATCGCCGTGCCGTCGGAGTTCCGGACGTTCCATTCGGTGCGCTGCAAATAATTCTCGCTTGGCGTCTCGTGGAGTTGGTAATGGGCATCTAGTTCGGCCCCGGTGGGCGGCCATCAGGCCCGGCGGAGTAGGCATCGGCGCCAATGCCAAGCACCAGCACCCGGTCCGCGCGATCATTCCAACCGGCAACGAGGTTGTCGGCCGGGTATAGCAGCGGATCTATCGCCCCAAGGTTTTCGCCCCATTGAACCGAATAACCTTGAAAAACAAACTGGCGCGGCTTCGAGTCGCTGTTGACCACCTTGATGCGGATCAGGGCCGCCGTTAATCCACCGATCGCGTCCAATCGCACGGAGCCTAACGCATCATGAGTTGCTGTCTATGAACACATGGTTTGTTTCATATTAGGTTGCCGGCTTATCCCCCATTCCTCTGTCTGAATCGCAGTATCACCGATTTTACGCTTGCCTCGGCCAAAACCGGATGACACAAGGAGTCACATGAAACCATTCCCCTTCTTTTTGTTGGTCCTGATCCTGGCTGCCCCGGGGGAAATTGCATCGCTCCCCGCGGCGGAGCCCGCCGTTCGAATCACCCGTGTCGAGCCAACCCCGTTATACCCGCGCCAACCCGCCGGCCATCGCCTTGAGCAGTTGGCGCGGCTGCACATCGAAAACTCCGGCGAAGTAGTTGCGGGTGTGGCGAGGATCACCGTAGGCGCGTCGGCACCGGAGGAAGAGGATGTCGGAACCATTAATCGGGGCAATTCGGTAGTTGAGGTTAGGGTGGCAGACATCGCGTCGCCCACACCCGTTATCTTCGAACTGCGGACCTTGTCCGGCCAATCGCTTGCGATGCGGAAATGCGTCTGGCGACCAGCGAAAAAGTGGAAGGTCTATAATGTGGCTTATTCGCATCACGACATGGGTTACGCGGACTATTACCAACTCATGCGGCGTGATGTGCGTGAGATGGGCATCGACCTGGCGCTCGAGTACTGTTCTCGAACGGATTCCTGGGACAAAGACAGCCAGTACCGATGGACGGTCGAGAGCTCCGAACCGGTGGCGCAGTGGATTCGCAACAACCGTCGCGAACGCGTGGACGAACTGGCCCGACGCATCCGCGAGGGCCGTATCGAGCTGGGCGCAATCCATACAACCGTCAATCCCGAAGCCTTGAATCCCGAACTCATGGCCCGTTTGTTTTACACCCCCAACCGATACATTGTCGATATGCTCGACATTCCGCCCCAGCAAACGGCCTTGCTCGATGATGTGACCGGTTTGGGGCGCGCGCTGCCGACGTACGCGAAGGAGGCCGGGATTCCCTTCTTCTACCACGGTCGCAACGAGCTCGAAAACCAAGTGCTGCCGGCCTCGGCTTATCCGGCCTATTTCTGGATGGGCGCGGATGGTGACCGGGCCAACATGACCTTGTTTACCACGCGCTTGTACCACAGCGGCACCAACGACCGGTTGCTGGACTTGCCACCCTCGCCCTCGTCCGCGTCGCAGCACCAGGGTGATTTGGATTTTCTCAGGGAACCTAACATCGAAAAATGGATGCGGGCATTGGATGATCGGGGGTGGCCTTACGACTGCGTGCTTTCACGCGAGTGCTGGGATTTCAGTTTGCCCATGTTTGGCAACTCGCCGCTCATCCGCCAGTGGAACCAGAAATGGAGTTATCCACGCATCATCAGCGCAACTCTCAGTATGTATATGCGCGACCTTGCGGGGCAAATGAATCGGACCAGCGCTTACGTTTTTGACAAGGATGCCCCGAACGCCTGGGCGGACCAGCACTATTCGGATTTTGCTTCCCATGCCGCTTTCCGCACTACCGCCAGCGCGGCGCCGAGCGCGGAAACCCTCGGCACACTGGCCGCCCTTTTGGGGGCCAGGGAAGCCTCGGGAATCCAACTCTGGCAGGCCTACCATAACCTGCTCATTTGCGCCGAACACACGGAAGGAGTGTTTGCCGAAGAAGAAGCCCCCACCTCGCTCTTTTCGGTCAAGAAATACCCCCACTGCCGCCCCGTGTTCTATTACGAAACGGAGGCATCCATGCACCGCGCCTGGGTCGAAAGCGCCCTCTCGTTGGTGACCCAGGCGGAAGCGGCGGCGCTGGACGGAATAGACCGGATGATTCCAACTCGAGGCGAGCAGACCCTGGTGGTCCATAATCCGTTGGCGCGCCCGCGGACCGATATCGCGCAAATCAAAGATGCCGCCTTGAAGTGGCCCTTCCACTTGATCGACACCGTCACCGATGGGGCCGTTCCCTGCCAGTTGATGCCCGGCGGCCGGATATTGTTCCTGGCCAAAGAGATTCCCGCGCTCGGTTACAAAACCTTCCGAGTCGAGTCTGGGCTGGCCGGCAGCGATTCCGTTGCCACCGAACCGGAATCGGCTTTGGAAATGAGAATCGAAAACCAGTTTTACACCATCGTTTTCAATCCGGCCAATGGCGCCGTGGCAAGCCTTTGGGATAAACAGCGAAAGGTGGAGTGGGTGGATAAATCCGCCCCCTATCAGGTCAATGAATACCTCTACTCCTCGACCCGGAAACCGGCGGGCATGAAGCGGGTGCAATCGGCTGCACTGGCGATTGTCTCCGGCCCAGTGGCGCTGATTGCCACAGCCAAAGTCCAAGCCCCCGGCGTTAGCAACTTGTTTCAGCAGGTTCTTCTTTACCACGATCTGGACCGCATAGATTTTGTGACTGACTTCGAAAAACTGCCATCCGGACGGACCTTCTCGGATTATCGTCAGGTCCAAACTGATCAAGGAAAGGAAGCGGTCTTCTTCGCCATTCCACTCGAGGTCCCCCAATTTCAAATCCGGCACGAGCTGGCGGGAGCGGTCTCGGAGCCGATTGCCGGCCAATGCGAAGGATCGACCACCAGCTACTACGGGATTCAACATTTCACCGATCTTTCCAACCGCCGGTACGGCGCGACGATCGGCACCGTTGAATGCGGATTGGTCGAGTACGGCACACCGCGTCCCAGCCAAAGCTTTCGCAGCGAATCCGTGCTAAAAAAACCGGAGAAGAGCCACGTGTTCCTCTATCCCATGAACAACTGGTTCTTTACCAACATTCAGATAGACCAGCGCGGTCCAAGCCATCTCCGCTGGTCCTTCCGAGGTCACGCGGGCGACTGGTGTCAAGGCAGCGCCTTCCTCCTCGGCGCGGAAGTGGCGCACCCGCTCGAAACGCGGCTGATCTCGGGCGAACAATCGGGCGGACTTCCCCCGGCCCGGGCAGCCCTGCTCGAGATCAACCCGTCTCATGTGGTTATCTCAACGCTCAAGCCGGCTGAGGCCAATGGAACGGGGCTCATCCTGCGCTGCAACGAGGTGGCGGGAGAGGCGGCAATGGTTTCCGTCACTCTGCCCCATTGCAAGTCTCTCGTCGCGGCTATCGAGACTTCCCTGCTCGAGGTTGACCGCCCGGTGCCGCTCAAGATCAGCCATGGCAACTGTTTCACCTTTTCCATTCGCCCGTTCGGAGTAAAAACGGTGCGCATGGGATAGAGGA
>JAMCZD010000539.1 GCA_023473405.1 Candidatus Omnitrophota bacterium | reverse complement strand
TTACCTGCCTGAACCGCCACCGCGTAAAGGTATCCGTTGGGTTGGTGAGCCTTGGAGGCGAAATCGCGATCGACATTCCCTTGGCGGTCAAGCCGTATAACGCAGGGGCAGGCAATGGAATTGAACGAGCTAAATGAACCCACTGCCAATACCTTTCCGTCCTTTTGTCTTTCGAGGCCAATGATCGAATCGTTGGCGCCCGTTCCCGTTCGATAGGTCAGGTCCAGGCTTCCGTCCGGGTTTAGACGAGCCAGGTGTCCCTGGGCAACCCCGTTGAAACTGACAAAGGCGCCCCCCAGCAATATCTGACCGTTGGGCAGAACTTGAGAGCAGAGAATCGTGTCATCCGGTCCGCTGCCGGCATCGAAGCTGGTGTCCAGTCCGCCATCGTAGTTGAATCTCGCTATGCCGTGGCGCGGGATACCATTGATACTCCAGAAGTCTCCGCCTACGACCAGTTTCCCGTCCGGCAATGGTGCCAGGGTGTAGAAAGAACTAGTCGTGCTCCCAGCAGGTCCGGTTCCCGGTTGAAAACTGGTGTCGAGACTTCCCTCAGGATTCAGGCGGGCAATGCACGGTCGCGGCGAGCCGTTGACGTTTAAAAACGGTCCCCCGATGAGAAGCTTGCCATCGCCCTGAAGGCACATTGCAAGAATCGAACTATCAGCCCGCGGGTGAGGAGCGATACTCGCGTCCACGCTACCGTCCGGGTTCAACCTGCATACACGGCCGAACGGCTCTCCATTTACCTGCCTGAACTCGCCTCCGATCCAAATCCGGCCATTGTCCAGCAAGACAGTATTTACCGGGCCATCAATGTTTCCTCCCGAATTAAATTCATTGTCCACGCTCCCATCGGGATTCAGCCGGACGAGATAGGTAAATGGAACCTGGTTGAAGGCGGTGAAATCCCCGCCCAGGAGAATCTTGCCGTCTGATTGCAGAGCTACGGCTTGCACCGCTTGGTTGGCGCCCACGCCCGGATCAAAGGCCGGGTCTGGTTTGCCGTTGTCCGTCAGTTGGACGATTCCGCTTCGTGAAACGCCGTCATATTGTGAAAAGTAACCGCTCGCAAGTATCTTCCCATCGATGGTTCTTGCCAGACCTGTAATGTAGGAATCGACGCCCGAGCCGGGATCGAAGCTCATATCGACACTCCCGTCGGCCTCAAGCCGGGCGATCCCCACGCGAGGCACCCCGTTGATGGTTTTGAACTCGCCGGCAATCACAATTCTTCCATCCGGCTGCACCAGGACCGCATGGTAAGGATTGTTCTGCCCGCAATCGGGATTAAATCCGGGGTCCACGCGGCCATTGGCCTCGAGCCGCGCGATGCTCTTGCGCGGTGCGCCCCCGACCTGGTTGAAGCTGCCCAGCACCAGTATTTTGCCGTCAGCCTGGATGGCTATGCTTCTCACCGCGCCGTTGATCGTGTCCGAGCAAAACTCGGTGTCGAGGCTGCCGTCGGTTTTGATCCGGGCAAGGACCGATCATGGAGAATTGGAAATTGGCTATTGGTAATCGAGTTCAGAGTGGCCACGCGCTCACTGGGTTTGGCCTTGCCTGCCGGGCTCTCTTTCAATGGCAAATAACCCATGATCAATTGGAGAATCGATCTGGGTGACCCGGGGCATTGCCCCAGATTGGTATGGCAGCGCGCCTTTGATGCCGCGAGCAAATTGAGGATTCAGAATCGGTTATTTTCCATTGAAGAAAATCAGCGCCGCCATGGCCCAACCCTGCAACGGCGTGGCCACTCTGAATTCAATCCCAAATCCCAATTCTAGGAGGCCTCGACCTGGACTGACTTGCTCGAGGATTGCCGGACCTCCTTTTGGTAGGTGCGTGGAGAAACCTTCATGAAGATGCGGAAGGTCGCATTGAAATGGCTGACGCTCTCGAAACCAACCGCCAAGGCCGCATCGATCACCCGATAACGGCAATCCTGAAGCAGGGCGGCGGCCCGCTCGATCCGGTAACTCTGCAGGAAGTGAACCCAGGAATTGCCCAGGGCTTCGCGGAACATGGCCTCGAGTCGCGACTGGCAGACGCCGGTGGCCGTCGCAAGATCACGGGCGTATATCGGCCCTGTAAAGTGTGTTCGCAGGTATTGCAGCGCGCGGGACAGGACCTGCCAATCCACGTTTGCTTCCACCTGAGCTGAGTCCTCGACCTGGCTTTGTTCCCACCGCAACAATCGAACCAGCAGCTCCACCAGGATCGTCCGCAGCCGCATTTCACTGCCGACCTGCGGGCTTTCAAATTCCGTTACCATCTCCCCCAGTTGTTCGATAAAATGCGCCTGCAAATCAATCGGGGGACGGACCAGCCGGCTGCTCATGCTTTGCGGCGCGGTGAATCGCCGGAGCATCCGGGCCCCGTCCCTGGCCGGTCCCAACTCGATCAGCAGACTGGGCAGGAAGTAAACGCTGATGAATTGATGCGGATAACTCGTGAGCTGAGCCCAATGCGGCACACCCGGACCTGCCAGAAACAAATCACCCGGCAGACGCCTGGTCTGTTCGCCCTCGACATAAAAGATTTGGTCTCCCTGCAAATTGACGCTCAGCTCGCAAAAAGGATGATGCTCGGGATGCGGGATGGGCGGACCGGACCCGACCGTTCCGTGCCGCACCCAAATAGGCCGTAACTCGTTGAGCGGCTGACGCGATTCGGTCACATTCGTCAACCAGGTCAATTCTGTCAAATTCGTGCGCTGCGCTTCGACCATGAGCGTGAGTCTGGGTTCGCTGGCGCAAGCCATTTCAGTCGTCCGCCATCCGTTCCTTCCAACGTTGCCGCACAAGGCTAGTTTTCCGCCTGCCTTATTCATTGTCAATTATATACAGCCTCGACACGGCAACTTGACCGCATGATTTTTGAGCGGAAAATGATTTCGTAAATCGCAAAGAAAGCGTTGGAATTGACTTTTAGGAATTGGGATTTGGGATTTGGTTATTAAATTCAGAGTGGCCACGCCATCGCAGGATCAGGCCATGACAGCACAGGCTTTCTTCAACGGAAAATAGCCAATGCTCAATCCTAAATCCCAAATCTCAATTCCCAATCTTCCGGTATAGGATCAGCAGGCTTCCCGGGGCATCGAGCTCGACGCGCAGGTTGGCCAGGTCGGCACCGGTCATCGAACGCTTCTCGCGGGTTTGGTACGTCTCCCTGAATTCGACATCGTATCGAGCCTGGGGATCGAGGCCGCGCAGATGGATGTCGGCGCTGGCATAAGGACAATTGGGACGCCGGAGCAAGGTTGCAAAACCGCGTCCGAGGTCGGGCCGATCGAACTGCCAGCCGGCCCAGGCATCCTCGCGCAGGTTAATATCGAATAACGGGAAATAATTGCCAAAATAGAGGGGGCGCAACTCCTTGACCTCAGCAAGGGCGCTCTTGGTCATTTCCTCGGAGAATTCCTTGTCGCGGACGTCCCAGCACAAGGACGCGCCCATCGTGGCGGCACTGCGAAAAACATAGGGATCGTTCGACCACACCCCGCCCGTGTGCTGGGGAACATAAAAACTGAGCCCGGCGACTTGGACCTGGTCCCAAATCGCTCTTCCGGCGGCGCACCCCGCATCGCTCCGCCAGAGGGGGTAGCTCCGGCTGATGGTCTCGAGGTCGATCCGGCGTCCGCCGCTCGAACAATTGTCAATCGTGAGCCCTGGCCGTCGCTGCACCAATTCATCCCACAGGTCATAGAGCCCTTCGATGTGCCGGATTTCGGTTATCCCCTGTCGATCGGGGGCATCGGCAGCCCGCCAGAACCGCAGTGGATCGATGTTGAAATCGATGCGAAACACGTCCACGCCCCAGGCGTCAAACGACTTCGACAGGTAATCCGCCAGCCATTGGCGCGCAGCGGGATTGCCGAGGTTGAAAAGGCCATCCCCAGCCCCGGCGTGCAGCACCCACTCGGGATGATCCTTGGCAATGCGGCTGTTGGGATTCACCCGCTCCGGCTCGAGCCATAGCACAAATTTCATCCCTTCATTATGGGCGGCGTCGCCAAGCGGTCGAAGCCCGCGCGGAAATTGCTTCGCCCCCGGCACCCAACTGCCGGCCCCATTCGGCCAACCGCCTTCGAACCACCCTGCATCCAGCCAATAGCATTCCATGCCGGTTTTGGCGGTTCGGGAAATCCAATCGAACTGGTTTTCCTCGTTCACCCCGTTGCCCTCATTGAAACTGAACCACGAGTTCCACGTGGTTGGGGCAATGGCCACTTTGCCGTTTCTCTTCGGCAAGTAGTGAGCGATAAGCAACTGCCGGAACAGGTTGTGCCCGCGCAGCACATCATCTCCGTCCCACATCAGTACCAGGATGCGCGGGGTGCGAACGCTCTCGCCGGGGTGCAGAGTGAAATGGGTGGTTTGCTGTCCCGCCAGCAATCGCAAGCCGCTCGAGGACTCCCGGCGCAGGCGCAAGTCCCATTGCCCGGACCACCCAATCGCGCCGACCATTCCGCCCCCGGTCCATTCCAGGTTGAAGAACGGCAGAATCCCGTCGGATGACCTGCCGCCATTGGGGGCGAGATGGAGGTCTGTGTCATTCGAAACCGTCTCGGTCATGGGAAGAAAATCGGTGGCTTCGCACGTGCTACCCTTGGAATAGTGAAAGACCGTTTTGCCTCCCGCCGTTACGCTGACTCCCAAGTCGAGCGGGCGAATGGCCTCGATTATCGGCGTGTCAGAAGACCCTTTGTTGCGGAAGCTCAACACCCAATCCACGGCGGGAAAACCTGACGGCAACATGGCTTGGCATACCAGTTGAAGCCCCGTCTTCGGATCTTGGAAAGAAATGGTATGGCTCACGGTCCCGTCCGCCAGCACCGAATCATCTGAAACCGTGTTCCACGAATCGAGAAATTCCGAGGAAGGCTTGCCGTCGTAAATGAACGAGAATGGCAATTGCCCCGTCGGGCCGGCGGGCATGGGGCCGGTCACGGGCAATTCATCCAGCCAGACTCGGCTTCCGTCTTCAAACTCGACCGCCGCGTCCGCCCAATTCGCATGGTCCGAACTGGGACCGTCTCCCCCATCCAGGACGCGCAGGGTAAATTCCTGGGCACCGGCGAGCTCGGCTCGAACTGGAACCGCCGGCGAGTCAACCCGGAGGACGTTTGACTTGAACAGATCCTTACCCCCAGATTCGACCACGAAGGCCACACTGCCGGGCCATCCCTTGTCCACACCAACCTCAGCGGAGAACTGTTTCCCTGGTTTCGGAAGCCGCACCCGAATCTCGCTCACAGCATGGGTTCCGAGGCCGTGCCGATATTGCTTCGCACCGATTTGGAGTGTAGCCAGGCGGCAGGACTTGCCCCGTCCCAAAGCGTCGTAATCCTGGCGGCGCAACTCGAGCCCGGGGGCCGGTTGGATGGCGAGGTCCTTACCCA
>JAMCZD010000287.1 GCA_023473405.1 Candidatus Omnitrophota bacterium | reverse complement strand
GGTCCCATTGGGTGGATGTCTTCGCTTTAATAGTCTGGCGCGGAGACTACCACGGGCGCCGAAAAGCCGTCACGCAACCCTGCCGAAGCAACACTGTGCAAGCCCCCTGGCCAAAGCGAATAACTCGTCGTTGGTGTCCTCGGGCGTATTCTTGGGTTTCCCGGTTCCACCGTGCCATCGGCAAAATCCGTGGTTTGGATTCTTAAGTCCGGTAAGCTGGTTCAGCCAATAATCGATGGTCCGCTCCCCTGGCAAGACCCATTTTCTTTGTCTCTGAGGAAAGCAGGAAGGCAGGAAAAGCATTCTACCTTTCCTGGTTTCCCGCTTTCCTTAGAGTTGAAGGTGCCTTACGATTCCTCCGGCAATTCCTTGGTGAGGACGCGAAGTTTAAGTTGCTTGGCATCACCCGCAAGGTCCTGTCGAGGGAAGCCAGCCTGGCCCCCGCGCCGGAGTGCCAGTTCAAGGTAGGCAGCGTCATAAACGCAGAGCTCGACATGTATACAGTTCGTTCCGCACAGCCAGCGACCTGGCGATGCCTTCATCGGGCAAGAGCCAACTCAACGCTATCGAGGCGTCGACAACCAGGCGATTCATCGCTTGCGCCCCCCATCGATAAGATCGCGATAGGTCAGTTTTTCCTGCCCTTTGGGATTCAGGGTATGATGGGCGCAAAACTCATCCATCTGACGAAATAGCTCGGCGAGTTCAACGCGGCTGGGTTTTTCGAAGGGCGCCAGCCGGGGCGACGGGCTTTTCATGTTTGGTAATAACGATTTCTACGCCCGGGCCGACGTGCTCCAGGAGTTCCGAAAATTTGGTCTTGGCATCAAAGGCCCCGATGGTTATCGGAGTATTGATGATTGCCTCAATATAAATAAACTAGACTGAGACTGGTTTAATATGGCTTAAGTGGTCGCAAACGTTTGTTTTTTTTGGGGGGGTCGGACGACGGCATCGTTCACAGCATCAGCGGATTAAATGGATTTTATCCCTGTTCCACTTCAATTCTATGGCCATAACCCCAAGCGTTAACGGGGGACTCAGTGATCCCTGAGAATTGACGACAAGCGCTCGCGGAGCCAAGGATCGAGATCGTGTGGCAGGTAGAACCGCGGCGCCAGCAACTCTTCTTCCGAGCCTATAAAGCCCTCGGAAATGGCATGGCGGGCCAGGGAGGTGCCGGGATAAATCCGAATACCGGCAGAGACGAGCAGACCGTCAAGCGCCAACGATTGCGCAAAATCTATGCTCTCTTCCACAGACTCCTTGGTCTCTCCTGGGCTACCGAAAAGTAGAAATCCAAATCGACGGATGCCATGTTCGCGGAGGAGTTCGGAAATTTGGCGCACTTCCCCGGGAGTGAATCGCTTGTTCATCTCCTTTAAAATGCGCGGGCATCCGCTCTCAAAACCCAGGCTCACCTCCACGCAGCCGGCCTCGGCCATGACTCGCACCAATTCCAAGTCCGCGTGTTGCGGATAAAGGATGCACCGCCATTCTACGCGCGGTCTCAGTTGCTTGAGTTGGCAGCACAGTTCCAGGGCATGCCCCCTCGGAATATTGAACGAGTTATCGACAAAATAGAAACGCCTGAACCCCGTCCGCGCAAGACGGTCAATCTGTTCAACCACCAATCGCGGCGAGCGCGTGCGGATGGCCCGTCCCTGTATGCGAGCGGTCGAGCAATAGGAACAGTCGTTCGGGCAACCGCGCCGGCTCTGCACTGGCACCCACAACTCTGGGTCAGCCGGGTTGAAGCCCGTGGTCAGAGCTTCATCCCACAGAGGCGCAGAATCCAGTTCATCAACGCTTGCGCGGACCGCCGGTAAAGAGTCGCCTCTCCGAAGCACACCGGCAACGCGTCGAGGATCTTCGTTTCGCTCCAAACATCCGAGCAGGGCTGGGAATGCCTCCTCACCGTCCCCCCAAACACCGAGGTCGGCCCCGAGATAAGTCAGCGACTCCGTTGGAAAAATGCTGTAGCCGGCGCCGCCAAGCACGATCGAGGCGTGGCAGACGGCGCGGCACTCGTCGATGACGGTCTTGACCTGCTCAAGCATAAACCTCGGAGCCGCTGCGCACTGGTCGTCGATGTTACGCACGGAAACGCCGATGACCTGCGGTTGGGCGGAGAGAATTGCCTCGCGGACAGCCGCGCGAGGGTTGGCGGCAGTCAGGAGGTCGAGCGCCGCGACCTCGTGTCCTGCTCGGCGCGTAGCTGCGGCCACCAAGCCCAATCCGAGGGGCATGGCGACCATGTTTATGCGGTCGCTATTGGCCGAGATCAATAACACTTTCATGCGCCGCCAGAATACTCCACAAGCAGGGCCTTGTCAGCACTTGGGTGCATGTGGCGCCCCCGCTTGCCATAGCAGCCATGGGACAGATGGAACGAAAGGAACGAATGTCATAGGAGAACTGTCTCCGTCCCATTATCCAGGGAACTTATCTGGGCATATGGCGTCGCATTCACCTGATTCCCTTTGAGGTGTTCAATGTCTTGACTGACGAAGAGTGGAGCAACACCCAATTCGCGGTGAAAGCGTTATGGCATGACCCGGCGTGGCGACACTCGACAGGTGTATACACCCGAAAGGTATGCCGTGGCATGTTTTCTGCTAAGGGTCGCCATAGAAGAAGCAAACCGGCGATAGAACCCATAATTAGACAACGGCGAGTTTCGGCGAACGTTCCTGCGCGCTGAAGCGATCGGCAAGATGAGTGTTCGCGGCGGAAATCGCAACTCGAGCCTCCTTTGGGTCCCGGGTAATTCGTTGTCTCGGTTGAGTCGCCGGAAGTTGACAGTCTAGGTTTCTCTTATGAAAACAACAGCCTTTGTCAGAGTATTCCTGGTCCTCCTGCTGAGCGCTCAACCAATCCTACCCGTAAATGCCCTTGCTGGTTCGGTGACCGGTTGGGGATTCAACAATCAAGGTCAAATCGATGTTCCGGCAGGCGACAGCTTTGTTGCCATCGCCGTGGGAAGCTATCACAGCCTGGGCTTCAAGGCCGACGGTTCCCTAGTGGGCTGGGGCGACAACGAATGCCTCCAAAGTACGGTCCCGGAAGGAGGCGGCTTCATTGCCATTACCGCCGGAAGCTATCACAGCCTGGCCCTCAAAGACGATGGCACCTTGGTGGGCTGGGGCGATGATTATTTCGGTCAATCTGAAGTTCCGGAGAGCAACGGCTTTACCGCTGTTGCGTCAGGGGGTTTTCACAACCTGGCCCTGAAAAGCGACGGCACCTTGGTGGGCTGGGGCGATGACTATTTTGGTCAATGTAATGTGCCGGACAGCGGCGGTTTTGTCGCCATTGCCGCTGGTGCTTACCACAGCCTGGCCCTCAAAGACGACGGCTCCTTGGTGGGCTGGGGTGACAACTCCTACGGTCAGTGCAATGTCCCGGTAGGCAACGATTTCGTCGCTATCACGGCCGGAACTTATCACAGCCTGGCCCTCAGAGCTGACGGCTCCCTGGTGGGTTGGGGTGAGAACGGCAGCTATCAATGCACTGTTCCCGAAGGAGGCGGTTTTGTCGCCGTTGCTGCGGGGGCATTCCACAGCCTGGCCCTCAAAGACGACGGCACCTTGGTGGGCTGGGGTGACAACTCCTACGGTCAGTGCAATGTTCCGGCGGGTGCCGGTTTTTCCGCTATTGCGGCAGGGGGTTTTCACAGCCTGGCTCTCTTGTCGCAATCGCCATCTGCAAAGGAACAGCTTTTGGCGCTCCAGAACGATCTTGCCCGGGCGCTGCCTGCCGGCGGCGCGTTGAACCGGTTGTTGGTCAAGTTGTCGGCTGCCTGTCGATCCCTGGACGACGCCAACGAAAAGAACAACGTCGCGGCTCTGAACTGTCTCCAGGCTTTCATTAACGCCCTGGAGGCACAGCGAAGTAAGAACCTCAGTGATCAGCAAGCCGACGCGTTTATAGGGCAAGCCCAAGCCATCGCGGCCTTGATCGCCCGCGGGTATGCCGGTCCAAAACGATCTCACTGACCATGAGACAGCGTAACCTTGTCCGGCGCCGGCTCGCGAGTGCCAAGCTCAATCGTGAATGATTATTGGAATTGTCTGTCCATTTTTACTGCAACCAGTCGCCGTGCTGTTGGACGACGATTCGCGCTCCAATGAAACGGTTTATTCCCAACTGGAGGTTCCCAATCGCCGGACTTTACCTTACCGATTCCCAGGTCAGCGAGCTCGAACATCCTCTCCTACGGAGCCCTCAAAAGGCACGATTCGATCGGTTTATAGATCAATAATGACATTCTGTTGAGGAGAAACATTGCTTGTTTTTGGGAGGGCCAGTTCAGGATCATAGTTGACATTTGGCCAGCGTCACCTCGTCATGAAACGTTTACGTCTGAAGCTCTTGTTCGCGTCTCTCCTTGCGGCATTCGTCGGAACCTTCTGGTTCCAAGGAAAGCGCACCTCAAATGCCAAGATAACGTTCGTCCCACTCGGTTGCACTACAAGCATGGAAGGCACTCCCCAACAATTGTTTGCCATTTCGAACTTCACCGACAGCAGGCACGAATTTGTGCTGGCCCGCTGCAAGTCGCACGTTGCACTCCTTGGGCAACCAACCAGCAATTTGGAAGCCTATTCTCACTTTCAATTGTCGCCACAATCAGGTACCCAAGTGGCACTGAGCTTGCCGCTTGATCGCGTACCTTGGCGTGCAACTCTCAATTATCGCAGAGTTGTGAACGAGCCGGAGTTGTCTTCAAAAGCCGTTGCATACCGGTTCCACGTGGTCGGCTCAAATAAGGTTTCCCCATTATGGCAAGCCATTAGGAGTCAAGAGTTCAAGAAATGAGACTTTCAAGCCCGCTGGCATCATTGACTACGCCACGAAAAAATATCGCTCTTCCCAATTGCCTCAGTATAGTCGGGGTAAAGGGCTCTTGACGACTTATCGCATGGTCGAATACAGTCCTAGCCCGGCCGCCAAATTCTCCACTTTCGTAACGGTCAACCGGTCACGGACGCAGAGCTCCATTTGCAACGGGCCGTTGCTGAGAACCGCGAGATTCCGCCGATGGAACTGGAGTTGTTTTTGCCGAGCGGGAAGCACTGGTTTGCGTCCGCCTCCGGGGCCCCGCGATCTGCAAGGCCGCGCTATCGGCGGCCTCGCAGTAGCCGTAGACATCACTGCGCGTAAGCAGGCCGAAGTGGCGCTTCGGAGGACCGCCGACGAACTCAGGTATAAGAACGAAGAACTCAGCCGCTTGACCGATGTCTTGAGGACTGTCAACCTCACCCCGGAAACGCGCGTGGCCGAGCGCACATCCGAACTTACCCTTCGTACCAACCAGCTTCAGGGTCTCGCCGTGCAACTGGTCCGGGCCAAGCAAGACAAACGTCGCCGCATTGCTCAGGTCATCCACGATCATCTCCAGCCAAC
>JAMCZD010000036.1:5014-5426 GCA_023473405.1 Candidatus Omnitrophota bacterium | reverse complement strand
CGCCATGCGCAACGCCTTGGCCACCCTGCGGGAGCTGACCCCGGGCCGTTTGCTGCTGGCCTTTGGTTGCGGCGGCAGTCGGGACACGGGAAAGAGGCCAAAGATGGGCAAGGTCGCGGCTGACCTGGCTGACCTGACCGTTATCACCAGCGATAACCCGCGCAAGGAGTCGGCCCCGGAGATTGCGCGGCAGATCGAGGCCGGTTACCGGGCTGTCCGGCAGGACGGTTACCAGGTGGAATTGGACCGGCACCGCGCCATCGATGAGCTGCTTCGCCTGGCCCAACCCGGCGACACGGTCCTGATTGCCGGCAAAGGTCATGAGACCTACCAGGAATTCGAGGATACGGGGGTGCCGTTCGACGATCGGGGGCATGCCAGGGAGGTCCGCGAGACGCTCGGTTTTGGGCGG
>JAMCZD010000036.1:0-5004 GCA_023473405.1 Candidatus Omnitrophota bacterium | reverse complement strand
AGCCAGCCTTCTTCTTCGGTCGAGTTTATCGCGCGCGCCTGCGGCGGCGAGTTGGCAACCGCAAGTCCCGCCGCCATCCAAGTCTGCCGGGTTTGCACCGATTCACGCCGGGTCCAGGCGGGAGACCTGTTCGTGGCGCTGGTTGGGGATCGGTTCGACGGGCATGACTTCTTGGAAGAGGCAAGGCGAAAGGGGGCTTCGGTGCTCATGGTTGAAAAGGCGAAGGCGCCACCTTCATTCGCCGCCCCGGCGATTATTCGCGTGGACGACACCCGGCTGGGTTTAGGCAGGCTGGGGGCGCGCTATCGCCGGGAATTTGAGATCCCAGTTGTGGCCGTGGGCGGGTCGAACGGGAAAACGACAAGCAAAGAACTCGTGGCAGCCGTTCTGCGCCGGAAAATGCCCACCCTTTCCAGCGAAGCCAGCTTCAATAATGATATCGGTGTACCGCTCACCCTGCTGAATCTGGAACGAACCCACCAGGCGGCCGTGCTCGAAGTGGGGACGAATCATCCCGGTGAATTGGCCCCTTTGGTGAGAATGATCCAACCGCGTTACGGGGTCATAACCGGGCTAGGGCGCGAGCACATGGAGTTTTTCGCGGACATGGCGGGGGTAACGGAAGAAGAAGGCTGGCTGGCCGAGCTTTTGCCGGCGGAGGGCAAGCTCTTTGTCAACCAGTCCGGTTGCGGGCCGTTTATGGACCGTCTCTGCCGGCGATCAACCGCGCCGGTGATCAAGGTGGGTAACGGGCGGGAGACCCAATGGCGGGCAAGCGGAGTCAAGTTGGATGAAGGGGGAACGAGCTTTCGGGTCGAGGCGCCGCTGGAGGATTTCAGCGGTCCGTACCGGATCAATCTCTTGGGGCGTCACCAGGTGGTAAACGCCCTGCTGGCTGTAGCCGTGGGCGCTGAATTGGGCTTGAGTCCCGGGGAAATCCGGGCGGGACTTGAAAGTTGTTCGCCGCTGAAGATGCGTCTTGAACCATGCCTGGCTCGAGGGATACGAATCTTGAATGACGCCTACAACGCGAATGCGGATTCAGTGGCGGCGGCGCTTGAAACATTGCATGATCTGCCGTGCGCCGGACGGCGCGTGGCTGTCCTGGGCGACATGGCCGAGCAGGGCCATTATAGTGTCGAAGCCCATGCCGAGGTCGGCCGGCGCGCGGCTGAATCCCGGATCGACGCCTTGATTGCCGTGGGTAATATGGCGGAAACGATCGGCGAGGCGGCGCGTGCGGCGGGATTGGGACAGGTCTTCGAGTTTGGCGAAATCGGGGCGGCTGCCGGGATGTTGCGTGATTATCTGAAGGCGGGCGATCTGGTATTGTTGAAGGCCTCGCGCGCGGCCAGGTTGGAAGGTCTCGCGGAAAGATTGCGAAAAGACTGATGCTTTATTACTTATGTCATTTCCTGCATGAACAGACCATCGGCACGGCATGGACGCCGTTCTTCTTTTCCCTGCAGCGGTTCCTGGGCTACATCACTGTTCGAAGCGCCGGGGCGGCGGTCACTGCCCTGTTGCTGAGCTGGTGGCTGGGACCGCGGGTTATCAATTGGCTCCAGGAACTCAAATTCGGCCAGGATTACCTCGACAAGGCCGAGGAAACCGGCGGCCTGCCGATGCGGGTGATAAAAAAACAGGGCACCCCTTCCATGGGCGGAATACTGATCGTGACGGTTCTGGACCTGGCCGGGCTGCTTTGGGCGCAATGGAACGCGTTGGTGGTGTTGACCCTTCTCTCGGTGGCGGTGCTTTCCGGCCTTGGGTTCTATGATGACTACATGAAAATAACCCGCCAAAACAACCGGGGCACTCCATCGCGCGTCAAACTGGCGGTGCAGACAACCCTGGCGTTGTTTATTGGCCTTTACCTTTGGTACCTGCCCGCCACCAGCACCATCGGCGCCGCCCGCTACAACCTGATCTCCGATATCATGGTCCCCTGTTATAAATTCCCGGTGGCCACCGACGCCGCCGCCTTGGGTGTGCTCATCACCGTGCTGAGCATCGTGGGCAGTTCGAATGCGGTGAACTTGACCGACGGCCTGGACGGTCTGGCCATCGGCTGCACCGGCATTGCGTCCTTTGTATTTCTAGTATTCACCTATGTAGCTGGCAATGTTAAATTAGCGTCTTATTTGCAGGTGCCCTACGTGCCGGCGCGGGCGAGTTGACCGTTTTTTGCGCCGCCATGATCGGGGCGGGCCTGGGATTTCTCTGGTTCAATTGCCATCCCGCCCGGGTCTTCATGGGCGACACGGGTTCGCTGGCGCTGGGGGGGGTATTAGGGATCATCGCGGTCTTGATACACCAGCCGTTTGTGCTGGTCATTGCCGGCGGGGTATTTGTGGTCGAGGCATTGTCGGTGCTGCTGCAAACCGGCTGGTTCAAATACACGCGGCGCACTCGAGGCCAGGGGCAGCGTCTCTTTCTGATGGCGCCGCTGCATCATCACTTCGAGAAGCGGGGATGGTATGAGTCGCAGGTGGTGACGCGCTTTTACATTTTGGGCATCCTGTGCGCGGTGGTGGCGTTGAGCACATTGAAGATAAGGTAGACGGTGAAAGCTTTGGAGAACCAATCGGTTTTGGTAATCGGGTTGGGCGTGAGCGGACGGGCGGCGTGTCGTTTGTTGCGCCGGCATGGGGCAGTGGTCACGGCGGTTGACCGTGCCGATTCGGAGGTCTTGCGGGATGAGGCTCGATTGCTCCGCACCGAGGGAGTGGAAGTGCGGCTTGGGGCGGGGGACTTGCCGGAACGCGCATTTCAATTGGCAGTCCTGAGCCCCGGGGTGCCCAGCCGGGTGGATTGGGTTCAGGAGATGACCCGGCGGGGTGTGCCGGTGGTGGGTGAGCTCGAACTTGGCTTTCGGTATACGCGCTGTCCTTGCGTCGCGATAACGGGAACAAACGGCAAGACCACGACCACGGAGTTGGTGGAGCGGTTTTTGAACCAGGCTGGCGGCCCGTCGATGGCGGCGGGCAACATCGGTCGTCCGTTGTGCGACGTGGCGGATCGAAGCGCGGAGTTGGCCTTCGTCGCCATCGAGGCAAGCTCATTCCAACTGGAAACCATCCGTTCGTTTCATCCCGTCGTGGCGGTATTGCTCAATGTGACTCCGGACCACCTGGACCGTTATCCCGGGATGCCGGATTATATCCGGGCCAAGGCGCGTCTGTTCATGAATCAGCAACCGGCTGACTGGGCGATCATTCAGCATGAAGCCATGGTTCAATTGCGCGCCCTTGGGCTGTCAGTGCCGGCGCGCGTGATCACCTTCAGCGCGCGTGATTGCCAGGCCGATCTCCACTTGGACAATGACCGGGTGGTCAGCCGATTGCCGGGTTTGTCCGGGACGCTTTTCGATCTCACGCGGGGATTGTTGCGAGGTCCGCACAACGCCGAGAACTTGATGGCGGCATTGGGGGGTGGATTCGCCTTGGGGTTCTCCATGACCGCAGTGGCGGATGCCTTGAAAAGCTACCGCCCGGCGCCCCATCGCTGCGAACGGGTGGCCGAGGCCTGCGGCATCCAATTCATCAACGATTCCAAGGCCACCAATGTGGACGCGGTCCGGCAAGCCCTGCTGACCGTGCCCGCCCGCGCGGACGGCAAGCCCAACGTTTGGTTGATCGCCGGAGGCAAGGACAAGGGATTTGATTTTGGCGAGCTGGGCCCCCTGTTGGCAGCTCGAGTCAAAGGAGCTTTTCTGCTGGGTGAAACCCGGGAGAGAATACGGGCTGCGTGGATGCCTTTTACGCCTTGCACCCCGGTGAATTCGCTGTTAGAAGCAGTAACTGAAGCCGGACGACAAGCGGTTTGCGGCGATGTGATTTTGCTGTCGCCGGCGTGCTCGAGCTTTGACATGTTTCGAGACTACCAGCATCGCGGTGAGATGTTCCGCCAGGCGGCGCAGGAATGGTTGCGGCAGCGGACTTGCGAGGCTGAAATGAATCGTGTTGTTAGCTGCTAGAGCAGCGAAAAGAAAGACAATTTAATCAGTGAATTTAAGCCGGCGCTTGCTTATGAAAAGCCGGCTTGTAGTATATCCAAATCCACAATCCAAACCTGATACCGATCAGCCCAAAACATATGAATACTCCTAATCCGCTCGTCCCTCAAGGATCGCTCCTTGAGCGCCAGAAGTCGCGAGGCAAGTCCAACCTGTTCATTGCCTTTTTTACCATCCTGACCATCCATGTGGTTCTCTTTGGAGGCCTGCTGATGCAGGGATGCAAACGGGAGAAGCCGCAAACCACGGCCCAAGAAACATCCGCGGTCGCGCCGTTTGAGACGAATTTCTTTGCCCCTACCAACTTGCCGGCTTTGCCAACGCAAACCAATTTCGAGACCGAGGTGCCTCCCCCGCTTCCGACTCCCAGCGGCGTCGCGCCGGCGGTGTCCGAAGTTGCCCCTCCAAGTGAGATGAAGGAATACACCGTTGTCCAGGGCGACTCGTATTACAAGATTGCCAAGGAGCACGGGATCACGGTGAGTGCCATGAAGGAAGCGAATCCGAACGTGAACCCACGCAAACTGAAGGTGGGGCAAGTTCTCCACCTGCCACCGCCGGAACCGGCGGCTGCCGCATCCGCGACCAGTGGAGGGGCCGGGGCCGGTCAAGGTGTTTACACGGTGAAACCTGGCGACACCTTGACGACGATTGCGAAGTCGCACTCGACGACCATAAAGGCGATCCGCGCCCTCAACAACTTGAGGACCACCCGCCTCATGGTCGGACAGAAGCTGAAGCTCCCGCCGCCAAAGGCCCCCGCAACGTCTGGCGAACCTGGCACGAGCCAGCCATCCAATCCCGCCGCGGCTGGCGGGGCGTCGGCGAGCGAATCACATCGGGCCAATGAGTGGGTTTAACTCGAACTCAGACGAAGCCTGCTCCAAGGCAGGGGCGTTGCTGCGATGCCGCCCTAACATGAATGGGCCTAACGAAAACTACGCCAAAGTCACACGCGCACGCTGGCAGCGGAGTGACAAAATAGA
>JAMCZD010000125.1 GCA_023473405.1 Candidatus Omnitrophota bacterium | reverse complement strand
AAGGCGGCTTGCTATAATAGGAAAGGGCCAAATGTTTGGACCACGCCCATTGGTAGGCCTCATCCTCGCTCAACTCAATTTGCTTCCCGGCAATGTAAAACAGGCGCACCATGAGCAAGATGCCGATCAGCAGGTAACCCAGTTTAAGCCATTGGCACTCGACTGCCGGCGCAGGTCCGCCAGTGATTGTCCGGGACGACATTTCATCGGTGCCGGCGACGAGCGTCGGCGCCGCCCGCGAAAACCCGGGATCACCAGGCGCGGAAGGGGTTCCGTTCGGGAGAACGCCAAACGCATTCGCCGCGCAAGGAGCAAGGGGCAAACCGGCTTTCAACAGCGATGGCATCCGGCAGCATCCGCCTGGAAACAGCTCCGGCCCGATTTTTTGCCACAGGACGTCAAACAACCGGACCGCGAGGTAGGCGTAGCCGGCGCCCAGGAGCGCCCCGGCCAGGACATCGCTGGGATAATGAACACCAACGTAAACGCGGGAAAAACCCACCGCTATGGCCAGGGGCAGCATAAACCAAAGACTGCGCCGATAGTAAAGCCAGGCAATAACCACGGCCGCGAACCAATTGGTTGCGTGCTCCGAGGGCATGCTTCTTCCCTGGCTTTTCCCGACCAGCACACGCGCATCCAGGACTTCGTTAAACGGGCGCAAGCGGCCTATGGCGTCTTTGATGTTATGCCAGACGAACAACTCGCCCAAGAGCAAGCTCAGCACCAGCAAGACCAGAAAAACCCGGCCTCGCGTTCCTCCTTTCCAGGCCAATAAACCGGCCCCGATGATCGTTGCGGGAACAAAAAACGAATTCCAGCTCAGGAATGGCATAAGCCAATCAAAGAAGGAATTGGCAAACGACCGGTTGATCCAGTGAAAAACGGCGAGATCAAGCCAATGGATGCAATCCATCATTCCGTGAGTTCAGCTTGAATAATGACCTAGTAAACCACCAAGGACCGCACCGGCCAGTCAGGGAGCTTCGCGCGTCCGCCAAGAAAGCTCAGTTCGATGAAAAAGGTGATTTCCAGGATCTCAGCCCCCACCTTTTGCAGCAATGCGGCCGCGGCTGCCGCCGTCCCTCCCGTAGCCAGCAGGTCGTCCATCAAGATGACCCGGCTGCCCGGTCTCACCGCATCGGCATGGATGGCGACGGTGTTGGTGCCGTATTCGAGTTCGTAGCTCTGTTCGTGGGTTAGATAAGGCAGCTTGCCTTTCTTGCGCACCGGCACAAAGCCGGCTCGGAGTGTATAAGCCGCCGCCGCCGCAAAGATGAAACCGCGGGCATCGATCCCAACGACGGCATCGACGGAGCCGGGCGCGAAACCGGCGGTCAGCAAATCGACGCATCCGATGAAGAGGCGGGCGTCGGCCAGGACGGGGGTAATGTCCTTGAACTGGACGCCGGGCTGGGGAAAGTCGGGCACGTTGCGAATGGCATTGGCCAGATCGTCGGGTGTCAAATGTAAATGCGACATATTATTCTTTGCGGTTTGGAGCCGGCTCGACTCAACACTATGGCTTTATCAAAACGCACCGGCAATTCCAAGTCCACCCTAATTCACTCCGGCGTATCCAACACCCGCCGGATGGTCAGCGCCAATTCCTTGGGTGAACATGGTTTTGGGAGATAACCAATGCCATCGGAAATCACCCTGTTCTGATGCGTCAACTCGGCACTGTAACCGCTGAAAATAATCACCTTTAAATTGGGATTCAGCACGCGCAATCTCTTCGCCAACTCCAACCCGGTGATCCCTTCGGGCATAACCATATCCGTGAACAGCAATTGCACTTCGCCGCCCTGTTGCTGCCATCTGGTGATGGCTTCAATTCCATTGTCGGCCACCAGGACACGGTAACCCAGCCCCTGCAGGTAACTCTCGACGGTCCGGCGAACGGCTTGATCGTCCTCGACCAGGAGAATGGTTTCGTGGCCGCCCTGTACCGGCCTGGGCAAAGGCCCTGGAGGCGCGGTCTGTGGCGCTTTGGCCGCAGTCGGCAAAAAAACGCGAAAGACACTGCCCTGGCCGAGTTTGCTCTCCACCGCAATCCAGCCTTGATGCTGCTTCGTGATTCCATAAACCGTTGCCAATCCCAGCCCGGTGCCCTTGCCGGCTTCTTTGGTGGTAAAGAACGGCTCGAAAAGCCGCTTGAGCACCTCTTCGCTCATGCCGCAGCCGGTGTCATTGACCTCGAGGCAGACAAACGTGCCAGGGCGGGCTTCGGGATTCTCCCGGGCCTGTTTGTCGTCGATGCCGATGGAGTCGGTAGCGATGCCGAGGCGTCCGCCATTGGGCATGGCATCGCGGGCGTTAACGACCAGGTTCATGACCACCTGTTCGAGCATGCCGAGGTCGGCTTTGATTGGTGGCAGCGGCGCTTTGCCTTTCCAATCGAGTTGGATGTGTTCGCCAATCAGCCGTCTCAGCATTTTCAGCAGGTTCTCGACCACCTGGTTCAGATCAAGGATTTGGGGCTGCATCACCGATCGCCGGCTAAACATCAGCAATTGCCGCGTCAGGCTGGCCGCCTGTTTGGCCCCGGCTTCCAAATCTCTCAGGGACTCGCCCATGGCCGGGCTCAGGTCACGATTCCTTTGCAGAAGGCTCAACTGCATCATGAAAGCGGTCAGTATATTATTGAAATCATGAGCCACGCCTCCGGCCAATTGGCCGATGGCCTCCATCTTTTGAGCCTGGCGGAGTTGAGTTTCCAAACGCTTGCGCTCGGTAATGTCCCGGAAAAAACAGGCAAACCTACCGTCCCCGATGTCGAGCATGTTCGCGCTAACCTCGATATCGATGACGCGTCCATCTTTGCGGCGGTGTTGGGTCTCGAAGCGGTCCGTTCCCTGGCGTGAAATCCGCTTGAGATGGGCTCCGCTTCTGGTCTCGAACATGAGGTTTTCCACTTCTTGAATGCGCATCCGCAGCAGTTCACCACGGGAGTAGCCGGACATGGCGCAATAGGCATTGTTGACCTCGACGAATCCACCGCTCATATCGAGGAGCGCGAACCCATCAAGAGTGGTTCGTAGGATGGTCCGCAAATGTCGTTCCCGCTGTTCGACGGCTTCTTCGGCCCGGCGCTGGTCTTCTTTTTGTTTGAAATATTCCAGGGCATAGGAAATATCCATGGCCACTTCGCCCAGCAAATTGACTTCGGCATCGTTAAAAAAATCCGGCTCGCTGGTGCAAAAGCTTAAGATGCCCCAAATCACCCCGTCACAATGCAGCGGGAAAGACGCGCAACCCGCCAGGCCTAACTCGCGAGCGGTTTGCAAACAGGGCGGCTCCGGCTGGGTTCCTGTGGAAAAGCCAACAATATGGGGACGGCCTTCGCGGAGAACACTATCGAGCAAGAAATGGGCATCGGGATGGTTGCCGGAAAGGCCTTGGAAACGTGCTACCAATCCCTGCGCCGAGCCTGCCCGAGCCACGGGCGTGACCGACCAGTCGGCGGGCTCGACATAGCCAACCCACACTAGTTGGAAACCGCCATGCTCGACCGCGACGCCGCAGACGGCATCCAGCATTTCATTTCGCGAGTGTGCGCGCACAATGGCTTGGTTGACCTGGCTGAGGACCGCGTAGAGCCGATTCAAACGCCTGATCTCGTGCTCCTTGGCTTTGCGCTCGGCTATGAGTCGCTCCGCCAGGGCCCGGCGCCGGCGTTCCAAATTAAGTTCCAGTTTCGCATGAGCCGCTTCGCGGTGCTTCAGGACAAGCCGAACTACCAGACCCGTTGCCCCCGCCAGAACCATTGTCAACGCCAATGTCAACCACGCCTGCTCACGCAACGAGCCGTAGATTTCACTGCGGTCGATCTTGGTGACCATATACCAGGGCGAGCTCGGAACGGGGCGGACAACCGCCAGAACCGGGACGCCGCGGTAATCCGCGCCTTCGACTTGGCCGGTGCGGCCCATAAGTGCCTTGAAGGCCGGCGAGTCTTCTTCCGATTTAATGGGCCGGCGCAATCTCAGCGCGGTGTGGGACATATGGCGCACATCATTCAAATACAGCATCTCATTGCCTTCCCGCCGGAGCAGCAACGTTTCGGCCGTGCTGCTGGGAATGGGCCAGGATTGAATTAATGGATAAAGGAATCGGCGCGCATCGATTCGGGCCAGCACGGTTCCCAACCGGCGGCCTTGGACGCTCGAGGCTCGAGGCGCACTCCCCACACCGTCCGCCGAGGCCGGCAGCACGGCGAACACGGGAAGGATAACGTCCATATGGATTCTGTAACTTTGCGGGTCCCGATACAGGTCTGAAAGGATCACCTGGTTGGTGCGTGAAACGGCCTCGAGGAAATCGCTTGAAATGAATGGTGGTTCATTGGTTCCACCCGCCTCGCACAGCCGCAAAACCGAATTTGTGTCGAAAAGCGCGACCGACTCGTACCGGCTTCCCGTCTTGAGCAACCTGAAGTATTGAAGCAACTCGCTCCGAGCCCTCTCGGAAGGTGGACCGCCCAAAAGCGCCTCCACATCCCGCGCAAAAAAAGGCGCTCGGGCAAAAAATTGCCCGTTGCTAAGACGCTCATGACGCCAGTTCACCAATTGCGCCAATTTCAAGTTGCCAACCGTTCGGAGCAAATCCCAGGCGTTCTCCCGTAGTTGAACCTGCTCATCCCGGAGGTAAATGGCGCCAAGTAAACTGACCCCCAATGCCAACAAACCAAAAACAGCCAGCGGCATCAGCCGGGCGCCGTTCTGGCTCGGGATTGACTCGGAACCGCGGATGGAAGCGGTTCCCAACAAGGCAAGGTTCAAGAGGACAAAGCCGATGGCGGTCCAGAGCGCCATGGGTATAGCAGAACTATTATACAACCATGGCTGGTCGGCGCCATAGCTCATGGCTACCGCTGTGCTTGCCAGCAATACTGCCAAAGCCAGGATTACCGAAAACCACCGCTCCAATGGCAGCCCGCCGGGCGATGATAGTTGCACGAGAAACGCCATCCCGGTCACCACAAAGGCCACTCCCGTCAGCGGCGACATCTCGCCCACCTGAATGCCTCGAATGCGATCCGTGGTCTGCGCCAGCCAATGCTCGAGGGGCGAATTCCACCCCACCCGGTGGCGAAGGCACACCAACAAACCAATGAGCGACATCAAACCAACCACGCCGTAGCCGAAGCGTTGCACACCCGCATGGTTGGGCCAACGGCTCCGCAAGAATACCGCCGTGCCGGCCGCCGCCAGCAACAGTGCGGTGCTCGGAGCCATGGGAATATGCTGCGGAGAAGAGGTAAACAGGTCGCTCACACCCGCGATCCAGCTCCACAACACCAATACCGCCAGTCCGCCGGCAAGTATCGAGCATACTTGTCCCAGCCGCTTGCCAATCGATGTCCGATTCGAGCTGATTCGCATAGTGTCGTTCAACATGCCGTAAGTCTTATCGAGCCGCAGACTATGTTATAAGCCGCCATGGAAGTCACTCATATTTAGCAATGAACTCCAAGG
>JAMCZD010000158.1:4298-5508 GCA_023473405.1 Candidatus Omnitrophota bacterium | reverse complement strand
CCGCAAAGAAATGGGTGAAAATGAAGGGATGTTGTTCGTTTTTGGCCAGCCACCCCACGCCGAAGGCCTTGCTGGTCACTTTGAGGCCGGGGGCGGCTTGGCGGCGCTTATACTCGGAGATGCAGACCAGGCGGATCACCTTGCGCACGACGGCGGGATCAAAGCCGGACTTAATGATTTCTTCGGGAGACCGCCCGCGCACCACGTAATCCTCGACTATGGAATCGAGCACCTCATAAGACGGCAGCGAGTCCTGATCAGTTTGGTTTGGACGCAATTCAGCCGAAGGCGGTTTGGTGAGGCAAGCCTGGGGGATGATCTCGCGCTCGCGGTTGATCCATCGTGCCAACCGGTAAACCATTACTTTGGGGACATCGCTGATCACCGCCAGACCGCCGCACATGTCGCCATACAACGTGCAGTAACCCACCGCCAGCTCGCTCTTGTTACCCGTGCTCAAAAGCAACGAACGCGATTTATTGGAAAGGGCCATCAGGATCACTCCACGCAGCCGGGCCTGGATATTCTCCTCGGTGGTGTCCTCCGGTTGTCCGGCAAATACGGTTTGCAATTGCTCTTTCATCACGACAAACGGACGCTGAATGGAGATAACGCTGTAGCGGATGCCCAAACGTTCGGCCAGCAAACAGGCATCGTCCAGGCTGCCTTGCGAAGAAAATTGCGATGGCAAAGACACACCGTGCACATGCCCAGGGCCAAGCGCCACCGCCGCCAGGCACGCTACCACCGACGAATCAATGCCCCCGCTGAGCCCGAGCACGGCCGATTGAAAGCCGCATTTCGAGAAATAATCTCGCAAACCGAGCACCAGGGCATGGTAGAGTTTTTCTTCGTCCGTAATGGTTGCCGGAACGGATGGTTTGGCCGTGTCGAGGTCTACGACCATAAAATCCTCGGCGAACATGGCTCCTTGGGCAAGAAGCCGCCCGACGCTGTTGAACACGAGGCTGCGCCCGTCAAAAACCAGTTCATCGTTGCCGCCGACGAGGTTGCAATAAACCAGCGGACACTGTGCCTTGTTGGCCAGGCTGGCGAGCATTTCATAGCGCATCACGCTCTTGCCCAAGTGCCATGGCGAGGCCGAAATATTGAACAGGATGCGCGCCCCGTCTTGCACCAACTCCATGGCCGGATTCCGGCGGTAACGGCGGTTGCGCCAGAAGTCTTCGTAGATCGGAAGAGCGGCGTG